>JBGTBZ010000685.1:0-4782 GCA_041749155.1 Phycisphaerae bacterium | reverse complement strand
TTGCGGCCGGTCTCGCGGATGTCGCTGATCTTCGTGCGGATCATGATCCCCTTCTCGGTGATCATCATCAGCTCATCGTCGCCGCAGACGACGACCATGCCGACCACCTCGCCGTTGCGCTCGGTGGTCTTGATGTTGACTACACCCATTCCGCCGCGGTTCTTCAAGGGATAATCGCCCTCGCCGGTGCGCTTGCCGTAGCCGTTGACGCAGGCGGTGAGGATCTGGCAGGTGTCGCGGCCGACCTGCGGGACGACGACCATGGAGACGACCTGGTCATCCTTGCGCTTGAACTTGATGCCAACAACGCCGCCGGCCGGACGGCCCATGGCGCGGACCTTCTGCTCGTTGAAGCGGATCGCCTGGCCCTTGCGCGTGGCGAGCATGATGTCGTCCTCGCCGCTGGTGACTTCCACGCCGATCAGCTCATCGCCCTCGTCCAGGCCGATGGCGATGATGCCGTTGGTGCGGATGTTGGCGAAGGCCTTGAGTGCCGTCTTCTTCACCGTTCCGCCGCGGGTGGCGAACATCAGGAAGCTGCTGCTCTTCTCGAGGTCCGGAATGGAGAGTGCCTGGGCGACCTTCTCGCCCGCCTGGAACTCCAGAAGCTGTGCCACGCTGCGCCCGCCGCTGGTGCGGCTGCCCTCGGGGACGTCAAAGACGCGAATCTGGTAGACGCGCCCCTTGTTCGTGAAGAAGAGCAGGTAGTCGTGCGTGTTGCCGACGAACAGGTGCTCGATGAAGTCGTCGTCTCGCGTCTGCCCGCCGCGGATGCCACGCCCGCCGCGGCCCTGGGCGCGATAGGTGTCCAGCGGCAGGCGCTTGACGTATCCGCCGTGGCTGAGGGTGACGACGACATCCTCCGGGGCGATGAGCATCTCGCGGCTCATCTCGGACACGCCCTGCTGGCTGATCTCGGTGCGGCGGTCGTCGCCGTACTTTTCCTTCAGCTCCAGCGTGTCCTCGCGAATGATGTCAAGGACGGCCGAGTCGTTGGCGAGGATGAACTGGTAATCCTCGATCTCCTGGACGACCTCGGTGTATTCCTTGGTGAGCTTATCGATCTCGAGGCCCACAAGCTGGATGAGCTGGAGGCGGCCGATCGCCTCGGCCTGCGCCTGGGAGAGTCGCACGCCCTCCTGCACGCGCTGGATGAGCGCCTCGGGGATCTTGGGGGCATACGGGTGATCGGGCGCGATGCGGAAGGCTCGCTCGCGCAGCTTGGCAATCGCCTCCTCGCGGGTGCTGCTGGAGCGGATCAGCCGTACGACTTCGTCGATGTCGCAGACGGCGTAGATCAGCCCTTCCAGGATGTGCCCGCGCTGCTGCGCCTTGCGAAGCAGGTGCCGCGTGCGGCGGACGATCACTTCCTTGCGGTGCGCGATGAAATACTCGATCAGGGCCTTGAGCCCCAGTGTCCGCGGGCGCCGGCCGACGATCGCGATGTTGATCATCGACACCGTGATCTGGCAAGGCGTGTACTGCCAGAGCTGGTTGATCGTCACTTCCGGGTCCGCCCCGCGCTTCAGGTCGATCACGATCCGCACCGCGTGCTTGCGCCCCGACTCGTCGTTGACGGCGGACACTTCATCCATCTTGTCGGCCTTCACCGCCTCCGCCACCGCGTGAATGATCGACTGGCGGATCACGCCATACGGCAGCTCGTCGATCACGATCGTGTGCCGGCCCTTGTTCTCCTCGACGTGATGCTTCGCCCGCAGCGTCAGCCGCCCGCGGCCGCTGGCGTAGCCCTCCACGATGCCGTCGGTGCCCATGACGATGCCGCCGGTGGGGAAATCCGGCCCCGGGACGATCGCCATCAGGTCCGCCAGCGAGCAGTCGGGCTCGTCGATCACCTTCACGATGGCGTCGGTGATCTCGCGCAGGTTGTGCGGCAGCAGGTTGCAGGCCATCCCGACCGCGATGCCCGTCGAGCCGTTCACCAGCAGGTTCGGGAACTTACTGGGCAGCACCGTCGGCTCGGTGAGGCGGTCGTCGTAATTGGGCTGGAAATCGACGGTCCCCAACTCCAGGTCCGCCAGCATCTCCATGGCGACGCCGGTCATGCGCGCCTCGGTGTATCGGGAGGCGGCGGGTGGGTCGCCGTCGGTGGAGCCGAAGTTCCCCTGCGGATCGACGAGCGGATAGCGCATGCTCCAGTCCTGGGCCAAGCGGACGAGCGTCGGGTAGACGACCTGGTCGCCGTGCGGGTGGTAGTTGCCGCTGGTGTCGCCGCAGATCTTGGCGCACTTGTAATGCTTGGACCGCGGGCCCAGGTTCAGGTCCTTCATGGCGACGAGGATGCGCCGCTGGGAGGGCTTGAGGCCGTCGCGGACGTCGGGCAGGGCCCGGTCCACGATGGTGCTCATCGCGTAGGTCAGGTAGGAGTCCTGAAGCTCGCGCTCGATGTTGAGATCTTCGATGATCCCGCCGGGCCCGGGGGGCGGGCCGTCGGGGGAAATGGGGGCATCCGTGTCGCTCATAGTGGCCCGAAATCAGGTAAGAATCGCCCGCGATTCCGCCGCGGGCGAGGGCTTCGATTCTAGGCGGCTTGGTGGCGGATTTCGACATCAGAGGCGGGAATCCGCGCCCGTCGACAACATCGTAAGTGGCGCTTTCAAAAGGACTTGCGCCAACATGCCCGCATGCCCCCGGGCGGACTGTGAAATTGTACCATTATTGCGTACGATTGTACCCATATGGAGAACGTATCGCCCCCTTCACTGCGCCTCGGCGAGATCCTCTTTGGCCGCACTCGCCGGAGGCTGCTGGCCTTGGTATTCGGCGCGCCCGACGCCTGCTTCCACACCCGCGACATCCACCGCCGCACGGGCATTGGGCTGGGTGCCCTCTCGCGTGAGCTGGCCCTGCTCACCGACGCCGGCATCATCCTCCGCGACACGCGCGGCAACCAGGTGCTCTACGCCGTCAACCCCGCCTCCCCGATCTTCGCGGAGCTGGGCTCGATCGTAACCAAGACGATCGGCCTCGGCGACGTGCTGCGTGAGGCGCTGCGATCGCTGTCGGAGGGCATCCGGGTCGCTTTCATCTACGGCTCCTTCGCCCGCGGCGAGCAACGGGGCCGCAGCGACGTGGACCTGATGGTCGTAGGCAGCCTGAGCTTTGCGGATCTTTCCTCGGCGCTCAGCGACGCGGAGCGGCAACTTGCGCGAGAAGTCAACCCGACGCTCTTCCGCCCCGCCGAGTACCGCAGGAAGCTTGCGGACGAGCATCACTTTGTGGCAGGCGTGCACCAGGGGCCCAAAGTCTTCATAATCGGCGGCGAGAATGACCTCCGGCAGCTCGAGCAATCCCGAGGCGGGCGGGGCCATTCCCGAACTGGAGCAATGGTGCGCCAATAGCTGGCTGCAGCAGAAGAAGCCGACACCTTCCGAGGTTCGCACGCTCCTGAAAGTGGCGGATCGGGACCTGCGCGATGCGCAGGCTGTCGGCCTGAGCGCGGATGCGCGGTTCATGCTCGGATACCAGGCAGCGCTGGCCGCGGCGCACGCCGCCCTTGTCGCCGCGGGCTACGCTGCGGCAAGGGGCGAGTCGCATCATGTTCGGATCATCGAGTCGCTGCGGTTCACGATCGGTCTTGATCTGCAAACCGTCACGTTCCTGGGCCGCATGCGGCGCAAGCGAAATGAGGGTCTGTATCTGCAGGTTGGCGTGGTGAGCAAGACCGAGACTGAAGAAATCCTGCAGTTGGCAAGACGGTTGCGCGCGGAGATTGAAGCGTGGCTCCGGCGGCATCACCCCACCCTGCTGCCGAATCGCTAAGGTCCGGCCGGTTGCTCCACGCTGGATGTGTTGGATTCGCGCCGCTCATGAGTCACTGGTCGATCACCACACCATGCTGATCCGAGTTCTTCGGATCCGCCTCGTTGGCCGTCCCCGTCGCCGCCGTTGCGTTGTTGGCGCGGTCGCGCGAGTAGATGTCCTCTTTCCCGCCGAGATCCAGCAGGAGGCTGAAGGAAAGGGCGCCCGTGGCGTGGTAGTGATACTCGTTCCCCCCGCTCTGTCCCTGCGTCGCCCCGCCGGCGGCGTCGTATCTATCGCGGCCGTCCAGGTCGATGAGCATCGCGATCCCCTGCATGCTCGCCCCGCCCTGCGCCAGGCCGTCGGCCCGATACGTGTCATCGCCGCCACGGTCGATCAGCAGGCCGGCGCCGACATCCCACGCGCCGCCCTGGTTCGCCGCCACCTGGCTCCAGTAGACGTCGTTCCCGGCATCATCGGCGAGGATGCCGAAGCCCTGGTGCACGCCAAAGCCCTGCGTGTAGCGGTTGCCGTAATAAAGATCCCGCCCGGCGGCGTCGTGCAGAATGCCCAGGCCGTAGTAATACGCCCCGCCCTGGGCAAACTCCCCCGCCTCGTAGCGGTCATCCCCGCCGAGATCCGAGAGCAGGCCGACGCCGCCGTGCGTGTAGTTGCGGTAGCCGAAGCCAACGCCCTGGCTGAAACTGTTGTAGACCGCCGGCACCTGGTAGGCGGAGCGCTGCGGGCCATTGGCGCGATACAAGTCGTTTCCGCCGTCGTCCACGATCGCGCCAAGCCCCAGCGGCCCGCCGACGCCCTGGCAGAGGAACTCGCCGTTGTAGACGTCGCTTCCACCGCCCAGGTCAATCAGGAAGCCCGCGCCATAGATCCCCGCGCCCGCGGACCACTCGGTGCCGGTGTAGACGTCGTTTCCGGCGCGATCCAGCAGGATGCTGACGCCGAACACCGCCGCGCCGGCGGAGAGGAGCTGGCCGTTGTAGCGATCATCGCCGGCGCGAT
>JBGTBZ010000684.1:0-5488 GCA_041749155.1 Phycisphaerae bacterium | reverse complement strand
CTGGGGTCGTAGGGCTCGTAGGCGACGGCGATGCCGCGGGCCCCGGCGGGGACGGCGGCGGTGTCGATGCCGCCATCCATGTCCTCCATGCCGGAGACGGTGCCCATGTCGGTCTCGCCGGGCATGATCTCGTCGAAGGTCTCAGCGCCGAAGCTGGTGTCATCCGGCTCCTGCGTCAGGTCCAGCAGCCCCGAGCCGCTGCCGATGCCCTCCAGGTTCACCTGTTCGCCGCTGCTGTCGCCAAGCTGCGTCTGGGCCATCGGGTCGGCCATGTCGTCTTCAGGGCCGAAAATGGTGATGCCGCTCTCGCTCAGGGCGCTGCGGCCCGCTCCGCCGCCGGTGTCGGACTCGGAGAGGGAAAAGCCCCCCGCGGTGTCGTCCTTGGCGAAGACGCCGCCGCCGGAGCCGGTATTGCTGCCGGCCAGGCCAATGGCGCTGCCGCTACCGCCGCTGGAGTCGACGAGGCCGATGCTTCCGCCGGTGTCGGAGAGGTTGACCTCATCCTTGGCGATCTCGGCGACGAGGGCTTCGACCTGGCTGCCCTTGTACATGAGGTTCTGGCCGTCCCGGTACTCGGTGAGCCGGCCTTCGCGGACGAACTCCTTGAGCCCGTCTTCGGAGGTCTTAAGGGCGGCCTTGGCTTCTTCCTGGCTGTAGAACGCTTTTGCCATGATTCGTGGGTTGGTGTGTGAGGCAGGGGGGGGTGAAGCGGCGGGCCGCTTCGGGCGGGTGGCCCATCGTACGAAAATCAGTCGCCTTCTGGAAGCCGGCCGGTCTGCCGCTCTTTTTCGGCGATGTTCCGGATTTCCTGGGGGCTGGGGAAGGTGTTGTAGTTGCCGAGCTGGCGATCGTGGGTCACTTCCCGGGCCGCCAGAAAGTTGAGCCGTTTTCCGGAGGCGTCGAACTGGTAGACCATCAGGCTCTGGCGGTCCACATCCATCACGTAGACGCCCCATACGTTGGAGGCGAGCTGGGCCGGCATGAGGTAAAGCCCACCGCCACCGGCGATGGGCTGACCCTGGGCGTAGGCGGAGGCGGTGAAGTCGGGCATCGCGAGGGCTTCATGCCCCTGCTGCCCGCGGAAGAACACCGCCCCGGCAATCAGGCCCAATGCCAGGGCGTTTGCCCAAAGCGCGCGAGCCAGCGGATTCCGCGGGGCGTGGGCGGGGTACATCAAAGACATTTTAGGCTGATTCATAGTGAAACAGCAAGCTTGCCGGCGGGCGCCCCGGCGGCTCCGGCAGCAGCGATAATACGGGCCGAGGGGCAAAGAACGGCCGCTCGTCGCATCCAGCCGGCTCCTTCGCGTAGCCTTTGCCCGATGCCCGCAACGGTCGAGCTTCTGGAGCATGGGCCCTGGCTGACGCTGGGGTCGCCAAGGCGGGCGGAATGGGTCCGGGTCACCGTGCCCCTGCCATACGCCCCCGCGGCGCCGTTGCGGCTCCTGCACCTGTCGGACCTGCACATCCAGCGTGCGGCTCCGCCGGTGATGGAGCAGATCTACGCCCGGGCCGCGGCCCGGCCCTACGACGCGGTGCTGTTTACGGGGGATTTCGTTGATGATCGCTTCGACTCGCGTCCCGCCCTGCCGGCGGTGGCGGAGGTGTTAGAGCGGTTGGATTCGCGCTGGGGGACGTTCTGTGTGTTGGGGAACCATGACGGCGACCTGGTTCGGGCCTGGCTGGGGAGCATGGGCGCCATCCTGGTGGAAGGGCGGCGCTTGCGCGTCGGGGAGCCGGATCAGCCGGTGGATCTCGTGGGGCTGCCGGGGGCCGCGCGGGAGGCCAGCCCCGCCTTCTACGACCTCGACCGCGATCCGGCGGTGCCGACGATTGCCATGTCCCACTATCCCGATGCCATCCACCGGCTTGGCAGGCTGCGGCCGGACATTGTGCTTGCGGGGCACACGCACGGCGGGCAGATCAACCTGCCGGGGCGGGTTGCGATCTTCACGCACGACTCGCTGCCGCGGCACATGTGCCACGGGGTGCACGAGACGGAAAACGGGCTTTTGATCGTTTCCCGGGGGATCGGCCACACGGAGTTGCCGGTTCGGCTGTTTTCCCCGCCGCAGGTGATTGAGCTGGTGATCACCCGGGAGGAGCGGTAGTGCCGCATTTTTTGCGCTTTGGAAGTGCCGCGGACTTGCATCTTCCGCGACAGACGGCAAACTGGCCTTCATCATCGACCGCGGCATGAGGCCGCGACGCTTCGAAGGCCATTTCCCCGCAAGCACGGAGGCTTTGCTCATGGCACGCTCAGCAACATCACGTATTTCTGCCCGGTTCACCCCTGTCCTTGTCGCTGGGGGGCTGCTCCTGTTCGCCGGCGCCGGCTGCGTCAGCCAGGAGGACTACACGGCCCTCCAGATGGCCAACGCCCAGCTCAGCGAGCAGCTCGCCACTGCCAACGCCGAGGCCAAGCGAAACAAGGCGATCGCGGATCAGGCGCGGGAAATGATGGCGCGGATGGAGATGGGCGATGCCGCGGGCAGTGCCCAGCTCACCCTCCTGCAACAGCAGATCGCGGCTCTGCAGAACGAACGCAACGAGTGGATGACCAAGTACCAGGGACTTGTCGGCAAGATCGGCGAGACGCAGCTCCCGGAACTGCTGATCAGCGAGCTCACGCAGTTCGCCACCGCCAATCCCGAGTTGGTTGACTTCGATGCCGTCAACGGAATCGTGAAGTTCAAGAGCGACGTTACCTTTGCCAGCGGTGACGCCGAGCTGACGAGCGAGGCCCGGGCGGTGATCCAGAAGTTCGGCCAGATCCTCAACGGCCAGATCGCCAAGAATTACCGGCTGGAGATCGCCGGCCACACCGACAACGTGCCGGTGGAGAGCGCCCTGACCAAGAGCAAGGGGCACAAGGACAACTGGTATCTCTCCAGCCACCGGGCCATCAGCGTCGCCGAAACGCTTCGCCGCAGCGGCGTGGCCGACTCCCGGATTGGCGTAACCGGATATGCCGACCAGCGCCCAGTCGCGAGCAACACAAGCCCTTCGGGCCGCCAGCAGAACCGCCGGGTCGAGGTGCTGATTCTCCCCTTCACCGTGACCCAGACGCCGATGGCGGAGGTCCCCGCCCAGCCCGACGCCGAAACCGCGGGCGCGCCGGCGGATGTGCCGGCCAAGTGAGGGTATCGTCGCGGAACAGAGCCAGCGGCCCTCGCAGCGCGAGCTTCGGGGGCCGCTTTGCGTTTGGCGGGGCTATCGCTTGCGGGTGTCGGCGGCGATGTCGTCTTCGCCAGCCTCCTTGCCGGCGGGCTCGGGCGCGCTGCCGGGGCGGGGGGTCTTTGCGGGCTGGCGGGCGCTCCACTCGGTGTGAAAGACGCCCTCGCGGTCGAGCCGCTCGTAGGTGTGGGCACCGAAATAATCGCGTTGGGCCTGGATCAGGTTCGCAGGCAGGCGGGCGGTCCGGTAGCTGTCGTAGTAGGCCAGGGAGGCCGCCATGCCAGGTACCGGGATGCCGTGCTCCACCGCCAGCTTGATGACGCGCCGCCAGGGCTCCTGCCGGTGGCTGACCGGCTCGCGGAAGCGCGCTGCCATCAACAGGTTGGGAAGATCCGGCTCCTCGGAGAACGCCTGCGTGATGTCGTTGAGGAAGGCGGCGCGAATGATGCACCCCGCCCGCCAGATCTTCGCCACCTGGTTTATCCTGAGGCCGAACTGAAGCTCGGCGTCCGCGCCCCTCAGGAGCGCGAAGCCCTGGGCATATGAGCAGATCTTGCTGCAATAGAGGGCGGCACGGACGTGCTCGATCAGCCGCGTCCGGTCGCCGGCGGAAGGACTGACCTCCGGGCCCGCAAGCAGGTCGGCGGCGCGCTGCCGCTCCCCTTTGCGCTCGGAGATGCTCCGGGCCTGTACAGCCTCGGCAATGGTCGGGATGCTCACCCCAAGGTCCATCGCCGCCTGCACAGTCCAGGCGCCGGTTCCTTTGGCCTTGGCACTGTCCTGGATCAGGTCGATGAGGTCCGACTCCCCGTCAGCGGGCCGGCCGTAGCGGAAGATCTCCGCGGTGATCTCCACCAGAAAGCTCTGCAGGTCCTGTCCCTGGTTCCAGTGGGCAAAGACATCGGCCAACTCGCTGTTTGAGAGCCCGCCGACCCGCTTGAGCAGGTCGTAGCTTTCGGCGATGAGCTGCATGTCACCGTACTCAATGCCGTTGTGCACCATCTTCACGAAGTGGCCCGATCCGCCGCGGCCAAGATAGGTAACGCAGGGCTCGCCATCTTCCGGCGCCTTGGCGGCGATGGCGGTCAGGACGTCGGCAACTTCCTGGTACAGCGATTCGGTCCCGCCGGGCATGAGAGAGGGCCCCCAGAGCGCCCCTTCCTCGCCGCCGGAGACGCCCATGCCGAAGAAGCCCAGGTCGCGGGCCTCCATGTCTTTGGCGCGCCGCTCCGTGTCGGTGTAGAGGGAGTTTCCGCCGTCAATGACCAGGTCATCCTTCTCGAGCAGGGGTTTCAGGTCGTCCAGGACCATGTCCACGGGCCGCCCAGCCTTAACCATGATCAGGATGCGCCGCGGGCGCTTCAGAAGGGCGACGAACTCGCGGTAGTCGCGGCCCATGCGTATGTTCTTGCCCTTGTTTTCGGCGACAAAATCCTCGGCTTTGCTGGTGGTACGGTTGTAGACGGCGATGGGATAGCCGTTACGCTCGATGTTCAGGGCGAGATTCCGGCCCATGACCTCCAGCCCGATCACGCCGACGGATTGGGTTGCTTGCGGGGACTGGCTCATTGTTTGGCTCTTCCCGACGGTAAAGGCCGTATCCGCGCCGGGCAAGGTTTTTATGGGCGTCGCCACGGCGAGCAGTAAAAAAAACCTCGGCCGCGCTTCCTGGGGTTGCGCGGCCGAGGTGCATCGAATGTAACGACATAGCCCCAACGGGCGATCTAGTTGTCGTCCGGACGATCGCTGCCACCGCCGCCCAGGCCACTGCCGGAGCGGTCACCGGCACCCTGGCCGGGCTGCTGACCCGGCTGCTGGGGGCGATTCTCATCCATGCGCTCGCCGGCGGTGCGGGCATCCTGCACGCCGGAGATTTCGTATGCGACTGGCGCGATCTGCTGTGCATGCTGCTGGATCTTGGGCAGTTGCTGGCGGGCATACTGCTGGATCTCCTGGCTGGGCCCATTCTGCGAGGCCCAGCTGTACTCGAGTATTGAGTAGGTGTGGCTCGCCATGTTGCCGAAGACCCAGGCGCGGGCGAACTCCTCGCCCTGCTTCTGGCGAAGCTCATCGAGCTTGGCGCGGTGCACGGGATTGAGTTCGGGCGTCTCACTGATCTCGACACCAGCCGCCTGGGCGCGCTGGCGCAGCTCCTGCAGCGCCTGCTCATGGTCCGTGAGAACCATCTGGGCGATCTCGCCCAACTTCTGGTGCTGCTGCTGCATGCCATGGCCGGCCATGCCGGGGCGATCACGATCCTGGCCCATGCCGGCGCCCTGACCGGTGCCGGAGCGGTCACCGAGGCCGGAGCC
>JBGTBZ010000683.1:0-4884 GCA_041749155.1 Phycisphaerae bacterium | reverse complement strand
GTCCAACGTCGAAGTGCCGGAGGATCCATCCGGCTCTGGCAGTTCGACGTTCGACGTTGGACGTTGGAAGTTCGGCGTTCCTCCGAGCGCCCGCCCTCTCCGCCTCGCAGACTCGGCACCTCTCCCGGAGGGAGAGGCGTTGAGAGCCCGCTGGAACGCCGCCGCCCGAATCTGGCTGATCCTCATCGGCCTCCAGCTCTTTGCTCTTCTGACGGCGGGGGTTTTCTGGATAAGCGAGAGCTTCATCCAGCTTTCCCTGTGGCGCTTCAGCCCACATGCGAAGCTGCTGGCGGTGAGCGCGGCGGCGAGCTGGCTGATTCCGCCGATCGCAATGCCACAAGGATGCTCGGCCGTCCTCGAACGTGCCGCTCGGGGCCGCATGTACCCGGAGGATCGCCGGCTGCTGGTCGCGGCGTCACGCGCGCTTCGGCCGCAGCGAACGGCGATAGGCATCCTTGTGCTCTGCTTCATTCTGAGCATGTGGCTCGCGCCCCAAGAGTGGTGGCCGCCCGTTCTCGCACTTCAGATCTGCGTCGCCGTTGGTTTCCTGGGGGCCGTACCAAGGCTTCGAGGAGGCGCCGCCTTGGCCATATCAGGATTCGGTCTAGTTGTCGGGCTCATGTTCGCCAAGGCAGGCGGTCTCCATCCCGTGTACGCGGAACGGAAGGATCCCGCTGTTCTCGGCGCAGCCGCCTGGGCAGCCAGCTCCACGCCCGCGTCAGACGCCCTCTTCGTCCTCCCCCCCGACGCCAGTGCCTTCTCCCTGCATGCCCGCCGCGGGCAGATCGTCAGCTTCAAGCTCGTGCCGCAGCTTTCGGGGGAGCTGGCTGAGTGGGACCGCCGGATGAGCGACGTGCTGGATGTGGAGGACCCTTCGGTGTTCGCCGGCGGGTTCGCGGGTTATCGGCTCTCGCAGGAGGCGATGCGCCGGCGGTACGACGAGCTGCCGGCCGAGCACCTTTTCGAGGTCGCGCGGCGGTACGGGGCGCGATACGTGTTCCGCAGTGCCCAGGACGACGGGGTCGAGGCGGCGATCGCCTGGCGCGGGGCGGATGGGGCGGTGCTGTACGATCTTGTTGCGCAAAACACTCCTTCCGCTGCGGCTGCTCGAGAGGCAGCGACAACGGAGGAAACTCAGGAGGGAGCAGAATGACCCAGGGAGAGCTCTTTGCCGATCCGCCCACGGCGGCACCTCTGCCAGCGCAGGAGCCGGCAGCGCGGCCGGCGGGCGAAGCTTTCGTGGATTCGCAGGCTCTACGCCGGCAACTCCGGCGGGAGTTGGGGCTCTGGGTAGATCCTTTCACGGCCCAATACCTCGGGCGGGCGCTGTCGCGCGGCGTCAGCCAGATCGAGTTCATCGCCGCCGATGCGCACACCGGGCGCAGCGCTTTCCGGACGCTTCCGGCGAGTGCGTTGCGGCGGATGCTGGCGTTGTCGCGCGAGGGCGAAGCGACACGCAACGGCTAACCTGCACCGCCGCGACGTGTCGATCCGGTGTCGCCGTCGCTCTTGAAGACGGCATCGGGGGCGCCGCGAAACCGCCGCGAAGCGCGGAATCTTGTTGACGCGTCGGCGGCGCGTGTTATTCTGGTGCGTGTTGCGTTGAACGACGCGACCACGCCAAGACGGGCCGGAGGTAGTGGCTCCCCTCCGGCCCGTTTCCTTTTTGCGCCCGCCCCGGACTTCTCATGCCCGCTTCTTCGCGACGAACTTGCGGAGCTGGGCGACGGTCATGCAGTTGATCACGTCCTTCTTCGTCGCCCACGCCCGCCGCGCCACTCCCAGGCCGCCGGCAAGCTGGCCGCTCAGTTCCGCCACGGAGTGGGCGTCGGTGTTGATTGACAGGAGGCACCCGGCCTCGATGGCTGCCCGGGCGTGGACGTCCGACAGGTCCAGCCGGGCGTAGTTGGCGTTAATCTCCAGCGCCGTTCCCGTCTGGGCGGCGGCGGCGAAGATGCGGGCGAAGTCCAGGGGCAGGCCCGCGCGGCCGTTGACGATCCGGCCGGTGGGGTGGCCGATGACGTTGACGTTACAGTTCTCGATCGCCCGCAGCAGGCGGGCGGTGGCCTTGTCTGGCTCCTGGCGCAACGAGACGTGCGGGCTGGCAACGACCCAGTCCAGCTCCGCCAGCACGGCATCCTCGTAGTCCAGCTTCCCGTCCACGAGGATGTCCACCTCGCTGCCCGCCAGCAGCTCGATCTCCTTGTACCGCTCGTTGGCGGTGCGAACGGCGGCGGCGTGCTTCATGAGGCGGTCCACATCGAGCCCGCCGGCCATCTGCTGGGTCTTGGAGTGGTCGGTGATCGCCAGGAACTTGTATCCCAGCCCGATGGCGGCCTCCGCCATCTGCTCGATGGTGGCGATGCCGTCGCTGGCCTGAGTGTGGGTGTGCAAGTCGCCGCGGTAGTCGGGGAGGCTGACCACCTTAGGGAGCTTGCCCTTCAGAGCCGCCTCGATCTCCCCCGCATCCTCGCGCAGCTCCGGGGGGATGTAGTCCATGCCGAACCACTTGTAAATCTCCTCCTCGCTCGCCCCCGCCACGGGCTCGACGGTTGGTACCTCCCCGGGCTTTCGGGCGGCGGCCTCAAAGGCCTTGGCGTCATAGAGGCCCCACTCGTTGAGCGTGTGCCCCTTGTTCTGGGCGATGGAGCGAAGGCGGATGTTGTGCTGCTTGCTGCCCGTGAAATACATCAGCGCCGCCCCGAAGCTTGCCAGCGGGACTACCCGGCAGTCCACCTGCATGCCGTCATGGGTGACGGCGCTGGCCTTGGTGTCGCCGAGGCCCAGGATGCGGTCGAACTGCGGAAACTTGCCGAATTGCTCGAGCAGGTCGTTTGCCTTCACGCCTTTCCTAGGCGTGACGACGAAATCCAGGTCGCCGATCGTCTCCCGGCAGCGCCGGACCGAGCCGCAGATCTGCACTTTGTCCACGCCCCCCAGCCCCTGGAGCTGCTCCTGGATGACGGCGGCGATCTTGACCGCCGTGCCGAGGCTGCGGCGCTGCTCGGAGGCCTCGCGGACCGCCAGGCCCTGCTGGATCTGCTCGATCTTCTTCTTTCCGATGCCGCGTAGGCCCTCGAGCGTGCCATCGACGATCGCTTTGGCAAGCTGATCGACGCTGGTGATCGCGCGCTCCTGCCAGAGCATGCGGATGGTCTTGGGTCCCAGCCCCGGGACGCTCATCATGTCCACGAGCCCCTCCGGCACGCTGGTGGCCAGCTCGTCATAGTCCGGGCTGCTGCCGGTCTCCAGCCAGTCGCAGATGATCTTGGCGCTGGATCCGCCGATGCCGCTGATCTCCTGCACCGCCTTCTTCCCGCCGGCGGCGTGGATGGCGCGGATGTCCTGGGGCAGGTTCTCCAGGACGTCCTTGACCTTGAAGAAGGCGATTGCCTTGAACTGGTTCTCCCCCTTGAGGTCCAGGATCTTGCTCATGCGCCAGAAAAGGCGGGCAAGAGCCTTGTTGTCAGCGCTGGCGGCCATGAATGAGCGTAGGTTTGATCAGCAGCGGTCGATCCGCTTCTCGTAGTCAGCGTGACTGCCGATCCAGGACCAGACGAACGTCCCGTCAGGCTGCAGGCGAGCAAGCGCGCGGTAGTTGGATGTCACCCGCGCAGTCGGCGGTACTGCTTGTCGGCGGCGCGCCTTATTGCCTGCGGCAGGGCGTGATACAGCCGCCAGAAGTCCCGAGTTGCATGATGCCTCAAGAGGCCTTCCGCGCCTCATCATCCTCGGCGTCGGCCCCCGGGGCTTCGAGAGTCTTGCCTTCGCGGTAGGCAGTATCTGCGGCATCGAAGAGCTCATCCAGCTTTCCGGCCTCGGCATCGGCCTTCATCTGGCGGTCCCAATCATCGGCATCCAGATCCCAGAACCAGTCGCGGAACTCGGCGCGCTGCTTCTCGTCGAGGGCCTGCACGGCCTTCTTGATCTCGGCGACGGTCATGCCCTGATTGTAAGCCAGAACGGCCCCGGGCACCGCAAGCGTGTGGAAGACCTGGCGCGCCCACCGATTGCCGATCCCGTACGGATGCTGTTCGTATAATCGTCGGAATGCCCACCGGCCCGTTCGCACACCTGCACGTCCACACGCACTACTCCATGCTCGATGGCGCCTGCCGCGTGCGCGACATCGTGCAGCGGACGAAGGAACTGGGCATGGAGGCGGTGGCCATCACCGATCACGGCGCCATGTTCGGGGCGGTGGAGTTCTACAACGAGTGCCGCGAGGCGGGCATCAAGCCGCTGGTGGGCATCGAGGCCTACATGTCCCCCACGGACCGGCGCGACCGATCCGCCAAGATGGGGGAAGGGGCCTATCACCTGCTCCTGCTGGCGCAGAACCTGGCGGGCTACCGCAACCTCCTGAAGCTCACCAGCCTCAGCTACCGCGAGGGCTTCTATTACAAGCCGCGGATCGACAAAGAGATCCTCCGCGAGTTCTCCGCCGGCCTCATCTGCACCAGCGCCTGCCTCGGCGGGGAGGTGGCGGACGCCCTGATGAAGCGCAACACGAAGGTGGCGGGCGACGTGGCGGAGCTTTACCTAGGCATTTTCGGCCCGGAGCGGTTCTTCATCGAGGTGCAGAACAACGGCCTGAAGGAGCAGGACCAGGTCAACCCGGAACTGGCGGAGCTGGCCCGAAAGCTGGGGGTGGGCATTGCAGGTACAAACGATGTACATTTTTTGCACAGGGATGATCATTTCGCCCACGACTGCCTCTGCTGCATCAGCATGGGCAAGCTCCAGACGGATGAATCCCGGCTGATCTACCCCCGCGCCCTGTACCTCAAGAGCCCCCAGGAGATGGCAGAGGCCCTGGCGGACTTTCCCGAGGCCTACGACAACACCAGCCGGATCGCCGCCATGTGCGACCTGGAGCTGGAT
>JBGTBZ010000682.1:0-2235 GCA_041749155.1 Phycisphaerae bacterium | reverse complement strand
TGAACATTTGCCTGATCGGCCAGAAGTTCATGGGGCGCGCTCATTCGAACGCGTGGCTCAACGTGGCGAAGTTCTTCGAGGTCGACCCACGACCCGTCATGCACACCGTCGTCGGTCGCATCGCCGCCGACCTCGAGGTGTTCGCAGTGCGCTGGGGTTGGCAGCAGACGAGCACCGAATGGCGGACCGCCATCACGGCATCCGAGGTCGGTCTGGTCGACATCGCCACACCCAACGACGTTCACGCCGAGCAGTCGATCGCGGCGCTCGAGGCGGGCAAGCACGTCGCCTGCGAGAAGCCGCTGGCGGGCACGCTTTCTGACGCCCGCGAGATGATGGAGGCGGCGAAGAAGGCGAAGAAGCAGAAGACGTTCGTCTGGTACAACTATCGGCGTGTGCCGGCTGTGGCCCTGGCACACCAGCTTGTTCGCGAGGGGCGGATCGGGCGGATTTACCATGTGCGAGCGTTCTACTTGCAGGACTGGGGCGGGCCGGACACGCCGCTCCTGTGGCGGTTCCAGAAGAAGTTCGCCGGCTCGGGGGCGCACGGCGACCTGAACGCGCACATCATCGACATGGCGCGTTTCATCACGGGGGATGAGATCGTGGAGGTGAACGGCGCCCTGGCGCCAACGTTCATCAGGGAGCGCACGATCCCCGAATCCGGCAGCAAGGGCGGCATCGCCGAGGGGTCGCGTGGCGGCGCGAAGAAGGGGCGCAGCGACGTGGACGACGCGGTGCTGTTCCTCGCGACGTTCAAAGGCGGCGCCGTCGCCAGCTTCGAGGCCACGCGCCTGGCCACAGGCCGGCAGAACAGGAACGGCATCGAGATCAACGGCGAGAAGGGCTCGATCCACTTCAACTTCGAGGAGATGAACTGGCTCGACTTCTTCGACGCCGGTCTCCCCAAGCGCGAGCAGGGCTGGCGGCGGATCATGTGCACGGATGGAAGCCACCCCTATGCCGGCAACTGGTGGCCGGCGGCGCACATCATCGGCTACGAGCACACCTTCGTGAACCAGGCTGCGGACATGATCGCCATGATCGGCGGCGGAAAGCCGGTGGTGCCGATGCCGGATTTCGCGGATGCCTACAGGACGCAGCAGGTGCTGGAGGCGGCGATGGTCAGCGCGAAAGAGCGGTCGATGGTTAAGGTGGCGGACGTTGGGTAGCGCGTAGCGACTAGCGGGCAGAGCGGGAAGCAACCCGTATAAGATGTAGCGATGGCCCGCTGGCGAGTTGAGGCGATGGAGCGTTTGCCGGAGCTTCGGAAGACTATCGAGTCAGCCGACAGCGTGATGGCGCTGTGGATTGAGTTGTCGGTTGACTTCCACCAGACGTATGAGCAGAAACCCACGAACGAGTCGCTGAAGCCAATGCAGGCTGGTACGCCGGTCGAGATCTACGGATTCGCGATGCCCTTGATGCGCTGATCAATGGCGCGGGCGGCTGAGCCTGCATAGCGCGAAGGATCCCTGTTTGAGCGCATCCCTCGTCCGCTCCGACGGCCCGCGGGGACGCGGGCCCTCCCACAACGCCGCTACGATCTCGCATGCCCTGGACCACGCTGTGCGACCTGGATGAGTTGGTCGAGGACCGTGGGCTTTACGTGGATATCGGCGGGCGCGAGCTGGCGGTGTTCCTGCACGAGGGCCGGCCGTACGTGATGGACAACACCTGCCCGCACGCCGGCGGATCGCTGGCCGGCGGGCATGTGGAGGAGATGGGCGGCACGGCCTGCGCCGTCTGCCCGCTGCACGGCTGGGCGTTCCGGCTGGACGATGGCGAGTATTACGACATGCCGGGCTTCGAGGTTAAGGTTTACGCCGTCCGCCTCGAGGAGCACGAGGGGCGGCAACTCGTGCAGGCGGACGTTTCGATGCCGTGAATTGTCGTCGCCGGAGGAACGCAGAGGCGCAGAGAAGGCAGAGAGGGAGCAAAGGTGCGGAAACAGTTAAACTAAAGGCAACCCTCCTCTCGCTCCTCCGTCTCTGCGCCCTCCGCGTCTCTGCGTTCCTCCGACTCCGTGACCCCCGCAGTCTCCATCATCGTCCCGACGCTCAACGAGGCGGCCAACCTGCCGGAGCTTTTCCGGCGGACCGACGCCGCCCTGGGAGGCGCCGGCACCTGCTATGAGCTGATCGTCGTGGACGACGGCAGCAGCGACGGCACCGAGCGCGTTGTCGCCGAGCTGGCGGAGCGGTTCCAGGTGAAGCTGATCGAGCGCGGCCGAGG
>JBGTBZ010000681.1:0-8170 GCA_041749155.1 Phycisphaerae bacterium | reverse complement strand
CGTCATCGCCCTCGTGGCCGAGAAGGGTGTCGGCGCCCTCTTCGCCCTTAAGGACGTCCGGGCCGCCTCCGCCGCGCAGCAGGTCGGCGCCGAGGCCGCCGAAGAGCGTGTCAGCGCCGTCGTGGCCCCAGAGAATGTCGTTTCCGGCGCCGCCGTTGAGCTGGTCGTCGCCGTCGCCGCCGCGGAGCAGGTCGTGGCCGTCCTGGCCGACGATGGTGTCGTTGCCTTCCCCGCCGAAGATGGTGTCGTTGCCGACGCCGCCCTGGAGCAAGTCATTGCCCTCTCCGCCGTGGATGCGGGCTGGCAGGCCGACGGCGGCGTCCACTTCGACACGATCATCGCCGTTGCCGGCGAGGATCTGCATGCCGGCGACGTCGCTCGCCGCGAGGTTAGTGATCTCGCCATTGACGTCGAAGACGAGCTGGTCGGCACCGGTGTCGTAGTTGACCAGTATGACGTCATCGACGTCGGTGCCGGTAACGACGACGATGTCGCCGACCAGCTCGACGGTGAGCAGGCGGCGACGCTCGAGCGAATCGACAATGGGGCGATTTGTCGTGGTCATAGCTATCTCCAACGGGGCAGGCCGCAACTGAAAAGCTACCATCGGCAGACGGGAAAAGCTAAGGAATTAGCGCAAAGCCAGTCCTGCGTTATGAATTGGCGGGGTGTGACGGGTAGCATCGGAGCCATGACCGTAACGGCCAGTCCGCCCAAACCGCTTTCTCGCCCTGCGGAGCCCTTTCCGATCGGCACGCCAAGCATCGGAGAGAGCCTGATTCGCGTGGATGACCTGCGGACCTACTTCGGGAATCCGAACAAGCCGGAAACGCTCGTGAAGGCGGTCGACGGGGTCAGCTTCGACATCCTGCCGGGGGAGACGTTCTGTGTCGTGGGAGAATCTGGCAGCGGCAAAAGCATTACCGCGCTCTCGATTATGCAGCTTGTGCCGCAGCCGCCCGGGTTCTATCCGAGCGGGCATGTGTACCTGCGCGGCGAGAACGCCGGCCCGCCGCTGGACCTGATGGGGATGAGCGAGAAGCAGATCCGCACGATCCGCGGGCGACGGATCGGGATGATCTTCCAGGAGCCGATGACGAGCCTGAACCCGGTCTACACGATCGGGGACCAGATCATGGAGACGCTGACGCTGCACCTGCACATGACGCAGCGCGAGGCGCGGGCCCGGACGATCGAGCTGCTGAAGCAGGTACAGATCCGCGATCCCGAATCGACGATCGACGAATATCCGCACCGATTTTCGGGCGGGATGCGGCAGCGGGTGATGATCGCCATGGCGATGGCCTGCGAGCCGGACCTGCTGATCGCCGACGAGCCCACGACGGCGCTGGACGTGACGATCCAGGCGGAGATCCTGCGGCTGATCAAGGAGTTGCAGACCCGGCGCGGCATGAGCGTGCTGTTCATCACGCACGATTTCGACGTGGTGGCCGAGATCGCCGACCATGTGGCTGTGATGCGCTACGGGAAGATTGTCGAGAAGGGGACGCGACAGGAGGTATTGCGCAACCCGCAACACCCGTACACCAGGGAGCTGCTGCTAGCGCTGCCGCGGAACCTCAAGAAGCTGCGCGACGCAGAGCGTGCCGCTCGCCGGGCAGAGCAGGCGCAGCACGAGAAGGAGTCGGAGCCGGCCATCGAGGTCGTAGGCGAAGCCGAACCGGACGGACTGCCGGCGGTGGGGCACGCAGTTGCCCATGTGCCCGAGACCGTGCTGTCGGTGAAGAACCTGAAGGTGCACTTTCCGGTGCGCAAGGGGCTTCTCTCGCGGGTGGTGGATCATGTCCGGGCAGTGGATGACGTCAGCTTCGAGCTGCCGCGCAAGCAGATCCTGGCGGTGGTGGGGGAGTCTGGGAGCGGCAAGACGACGCTTGGGCGGGCGATCCTCCAGCTCGTCCTGCCGACCAGCGGCAGCGTTGTGTTCGAGGGCCGGGAGCTGGTGGGCCTTCCCCCGCGGGAGTTGAGGACCCTGCGGCGGGACATGCAGATAATCTTCCAGGACCCCTACAGCAGCCTGAACCCGCGGATGACGATCGGCTCGATGCTGGTCGAGATCATGAACGTGCACGGAATTGGCCAGAACCGCTCGGAGCAGCAGGAGTTGGCCGCCGACCTGATGCGGCGCGTGGAGCTGACGCCGGACATGCTGCGGCGGTACCCGCACGAGTTCTCCGGCGGCCAGCGGCAGCGAATCGGCATTGCGAGGGCGCTGGTGCCCAACCCGCGTTTTATCGTGTGCGACGAGGTGACCAGTGCCCTGGACGTGTCGGTGCAGGCCCGGCTGCTGCAGCTTCTGCTGGACCTGCGAGAGCAGCTTGGGCTGACGTATCTCTTTATCACACATAACCTTGGCGTCGTGGAGTACATCGCCGACGAGACGCTGGTGATGTACCAGGGCAAGATTGCCGAGCGCGGCCCGACCGAGCAGATCGTCAACGACCCGCAGGACGCTTACACCCAGCGGCTGCTGGCGGCGGTGCCGCGGATGGAGCCGGTGGTGTGAAATCCGTCACAAGGTGCGGTGGTAAGTGGCCGATGAACAGGCGTGATGCCTGCCTGCCAGTACGCTCGTTCGTCGCATTACCGGTCCTACCGGCCCGCCGCCGTTGTCGCAGGGATGATTCTGGCGGCCTTTCTCGGCGGCTGTGGGCAGGCGGTGGAGCCAGGGAGGACTCATCACCGCCTGTACGCCTGGAACTGCCCGCGGACTGATAACGGGCGGGCGTATCTGGTGCTGCGGTACCAGGATGAGTGGAAAGATGCCAGCAAGTCCACCCGAGTAGGGCTCATCAAGTTCAAGACCAGCCCGGAGCCGCTGATCATCGATGACCAATACGTCTGGGGCATCCCGACCGGCGGAGATGAGTACGTCCTGTTTGACGCCATGAAGAACGAGATTGTCGACCGCCCCGGCTACGTCCGCCGGATCGAGCTCGGCGGTGTGGATGAGGCCGTTATGCTGGCTTTCATCGACGGCGGCGGGTCGGTGGAGGTCATCCGGCCCGACGGCGGCGTGATCATCCCCGCGGAGTCCGGGTATACGGACGTGCGGCTGGCATTCGAGGCCCTTGACGGGACGGCGGTGCTGTCGCTGGGGGGCCCCGAGGGCCGATGGGACCTTCGCGATGGTCGGGGCCGTGCAGTGGGCTTCGGAACGATGCTGACAACGCTCGAGTTTGCCTTCCCGATCGGCCCCTGAACGGGGCATGCCAATCGGTCGGCCTCGTGGCTCTCTAGAGTCGCTGACCAAAGAGTCAGTATGTCCACAGCCTTTTCGCCGCACGAGCCGGTGCTGCCCCGCAAGAAGCGATCGGAGCTCGACGCGTTCGTGCCTAAGTCGCTCGTATGCCTCCGCGAGGGCATAAGCCGGGCGACGTTCCTTCGCGATGTGCTGGCTGGCGTGACCGTGGGGGTAGTGGCGATCCCGCTGGCGATGGCGTTTGCGATCAACTCCGGCCCGGGCCTGACGCCGGAAATGGGGCTCTACACCGCCATCGTGGCGGGGTTCCTGGTGAGCCTGCTGGGCGGGAGCCGCGTGCAGATCGCGGGGCCGACCGGGGCGTTCATGCCGATCCTCTACCTGATCGTGCAGGAGCACGGCTATGAGGGCCTGGCGGTCGCGACGGTCATGGCGGGTGCTTTCCTCATCATGATGGGCCTGGCCAAGCTCGGCGGGATGATCAAGTTCATCCCCTATCCCGTCACCACGGGCTTCACCGCCGGCATCGCGGTCATCATCTTCAGCTCACAGATGAAAGATTTTTTCGGGCTGCAGATGGGCAATCCCCCTCCGGAGTTCGTGGGGAAATGGGCCCATTACATTCATGCCTTCCGCGAGCACGGGATCAGCCCCTACGCGACGGGAATCGCGATCGGCGGGGTGCTGGTGATCGGCATCCTGCGGAAACTGGCCCCGCGGGTGCCGGGGATGATCGTGGCGGTGGTGCTGGCGTCGCTGGTGGTCGCCATGGTGGGGCTGGATGACGTTTCGCGGTACGGGGAGCAGGCGGTGGCGACGATCGGCAGCAAGTTCGGGGGCATCCCGCGGTCACTGCCGCAGCCACAGGTGGGCACGATCATCGAGGCATTCACGTTCGAGCGGATGCGGGCCCTGATCCCGGCGGCGACGACGATCGCCCTGCTGGCGTCGGTCGAAAGCTTGCTCTGCTGTGTGGTGGCCGATGGCATGATCGGCGGGCGGCACAAGAGCAACCTGGAACTGATGGCCCAGGGCGCAGCGAACATCGGCTCGATTGCGTTCGGAGGCATTCCCGCGACCGGGGCGATCGCCCGGACGGCGGTGAACATCCGGACCGGTGGGCGGACCCCGGTGGCGGGAATGGTTCACTCGGTGGTGGTCCTGGCGTGCATGCTGGCGTTGGCCCCGCTGGAGAGCCGTATCCCGATACCGGTGTTCGCCTCGATTCTGGTGGTGGTGGCATGGAACATGAGCGAGCGGGACCACTTCCGGCATCTCTTCCGGGCGCCGCGGAGCGATATCGCGGTGCTGCTGGCGACCTTCACGCTGACTGTGCTGACGGACCTGACGCTGGCGGTGGGCGTGGGGATGGTGCTGGCGGCAATGCTTTTCATGAAGCGCATGAGCGAGGTGACCGATGTCGGCGAGCTGCGCCGGGAGCTGGATGACCGGGGCGAGAAGCCGGGGGAGAACGATCCGAACGCCATCGCAAGCCGCCAGGTTCCGGCGGGGGTGGAGGTGTACGAGATCAACGGCCCATTCTTCTTCGGAGTCGCTGATCGCCTGAAGGACACGCTTCGCAGCCTCGAGAGGCCGCCGAAGGTCGTGATCCTGCGCATGCGTCATGTGCCGGCGGTCGATGCGACGGGCATGCACGCGCTCGGGGAGTTTCTCGGCAAGTGCCGGCGGCAGGGGACGGTGCTGCTGCTGTCGGGCGTGCACGCGCAGCCGATCTTCGCGATGACGCGCTACGGGCTGACTGAGAAGATCGGCGAGGAGAATCTGTTTGGCCACATCGACGATGCCCTGAACCGTGCGCGGGAGATCCTCGGCGTTCAGCCGCTGCCCAAGCCCGACACGGCGGTGCCGGAAGTGGCGCGGGAGCGATAGAAGGAGCCGCACTGCGCTGCTCTTCACCGCCGGGCATACGCTCAGGCATGAAGTACCGCACCCTGGGCAGCACGGACCTGCGCGTCAGCGTGATCGGCCTCGGCACCTGGCAGCTAGGCGGCGAATGGGGCAAGGAGTTTGCACAGGATGAGGTGGACGCCATGCTGCGCCGCGCCCGCGAGTTGGGCATCAACCTGATCGACACGGCGGAGTGTTACGGCGATCACACCTCCGAGGCGCTGATCGGCCAGGCTCTGAAGAACATCGGGGGCGACCGCGGGGCCTGGGCGATCGCGACCAAGTTCGGGCACAAGTTCATCAAGCCCTTCGAGCGTATCGACACGCGCACGGCCTCGACGGTGCGGCAGGAGGTGGAGGACTCGCTCAAGGCACTGCAGACCGACTACATCGACATCCTGCAGTTCCACAGTTGGGGGGATGACACGTTCTTCCACGAGGATGTGCTCGCGGAGCTGGGAAAGCTCCGGGATGAAGGAAAGTTCCGGCACCTGGGCAACAGCGTGGGCAAGAACACCAACGAGCGCCAGCTGTCCGCCAGCGACGGGATGGGGATCGAGGTGATCCAGATCATTTACAACCGCCTGCAGCGCGAGCCGGAGGAGACGACCTTCCCGATCTGCGAGGAGCAGAACCTGGGGGTGCTGGCGCGCGTGCCGCTGGCCAGTGGCTACCTCTCGGGCAAGTACGAGCCGGGCCACCAGTTCGATCCCGACGAGGTTCGCAGCATCTGGCACAAGGCCGAGGAGCGCGATGCGAAGCTACGCGAGGTGCAGAAGATCCGCTACGAGGAGTATCACCGCCAGGTGAACCCCGAGAAGGTCAGCATGGCGACCTGGGCGCTGGGGTGGTGCCTCCAGAACCCGGCGGTCACGGCAGTGATCCCGGGGGTCAAGGACGTGGCCCAGGTCGAATCCAACGCCGCCGCCGCGGGGCTGAAAATGGTGTCGGAAGACCATCCGCAGGCGGCCTAGCGGCCCTCTTTGGTCATCCGCGCGATGGCGTCGGCGTCGATGCCGAGGTAATCCAGCACCTCTTCCGGCGTTCGGCCGCTCTTTGGGATCTGCTGCACGTAAAGCGGCTTCAGCCGCACGGCCGAGCCCGTCGTCGCGATGGCGGACGCCAGCTCGGCGTCCAGGCCGCCGGTGTAGTTGTCCTCGACCGTCACGAGCCGGCCGTTGGTCTTCTCCGCGATTGCCAGCAGCTTTTCGGCTTCCATCGGCATCGAGTAGCAATCCACCACGGTTGCGTTCAGGCCAGCCTTGTCGCAGGCCCGCAGGCATTCATGGACCATGTACCCCGCCGCTGCGAACGTCAGGTCCTTGCCTTCGCGGACGACGCGGAAGCCGCCGACGCGGAAATCGGTGTCATCCGGCTTGTACAGCGGCTTCACCGCCGCCCGAAGCGTTCGCTGGTAGCAGCAGCCTTCAACGTTTGCCATTAAAACCGTGCAGTTGTAGGCCGAAACGGCGTCCGCCGGAAAGAAGTATCGCACCGCCGGCTGGCCGTTGAAGTTCTTCACGTGGCAGAAGCTGCGGAAAAAGGCGACGTCCGGCAAGCTCATCTGGCTCGGCCCGTCCGCCGCAAGCGTCACGCCGGCGTGGCTGCCGGTGATCTTGATGTTCGCCCCGCCGATGATCGCCATTTCCACCTGGTCGTAGGCCCGCATCACGAACTTGGCGAACGTCGAGCAGAACGGGATAAACCCGCCCGCCGCAGCGCCGGCGGCGGCGGAGATCATGTTCTGCTCGGCGATGCGGTTCTCCATGAACCGTTCGGGCCATTTCTTGTAGAAATCCTCGGAATGCGTTGAATTCTTGACGTCCGCGTCGGCGGCGATGATGCGGTCGCTGGCCTCTCCCAGGGCCACCAGGGCCACGCCATACGCGGCACGCGGGGCAAACTCGCCGTCGAGCTTCTTTGCCTTCCCCTGCTTCTCCATCGCCTCGCGGTAGCTGGCGGGGCGGATCTTGCCGATCAGCTTCGGCACTGGGCTCTCGCGCGGCTCGCCCGCCGCTTTGCTCACCTTCAGCTCAAAGCGATCACCCTCCGGATCGGCCAGGTCCGCCAGCGTGGCATCCAGCTCCCCCAGCACCTCTTTCAGATCATCGGCGGGCTTGCCGTGGTAGCCCATTCCCTGCTCGCTGGGAGCGCCCCATCCCTTAATCGTCTCCGTCACGATTGCCAGGGGGCGGTTGCCGTTCTGAATCACTGGCAGCTCCTCGAACGCCGCCTTGAGCGCCGCCGGGTCGTGGCCATCGACCATGCGCACTACAAAGCCGTAGGCCAGCAGCTTTTCCGCCAGGATCTCCGCCGATTGCTGGGGGCTGACCCAGTCGCTCTGGGCCAGCGCGTTGCAGTTGAAAATCGGCACGACGTTGGTCAGTGCGTTGTCGATCAGGAAGTCGCAGGCCTCCCAGATGTTCCCCTCCCGCGCCTCGCCGTCGCCGATGACGCAGTAGATGTTCCGCTTGCTCTTGTCCAGCTTCGCGGCAAAGCCCAGGCCCGCCGCCACGGAGAGGCCCTGGCCGAGACTGCCGGTGGCGGCGTCGAAGAAGGGGAAGCCCACCTGCGGGTGGGGGTGACCATCGATGGGGGAGTCAATCGCCCGGAGCGTGAGGGCATCTTCGCGCGTCATCGGCCGCTCCCGCTCGCCGAAACGTGCCACGACGCCGATATCGGCGCAGGCGGCGTAGAGGATGGGCACGGCATGCCCCTCCGACAGCACCAGGCGGTCGGCCGACAGGTCGCGCGGGTTCTTCGGATCGAAGCGCATCTGCCCGTACATCAGCACGCTGACGACGTGGGCCAGCGAGAGGGCGGTGGAGGGGTGGCCGCTCCCGGCGGCGCTGGTCATCTCGACGGCCAGCTTGCCGATCTCGACGGCCTTGCGATGGATTGCCTCTGTGTAGCCCATGATCTTGTCCTTCCCTGCTGGTGACGTGGCGGCGGAGCCAACGGTAGCGGCTGGGAGGCCCGATTCTCAAGCCGCAAAGCCCGCGCCGCCGATACTGCGCCAATGGCGCGCCTTCCTGTGATGAG
>JBGTBZ010000680.1:0-5119 GCA_041749155.1 Phycisphaerae bacterium | reverse complement strand
CGCATGCGAACCCTCGACCGGCAAAATGGACCCAGAAATTGCCACCCACCCGCATGACGCAGCGCATGCCGCGATGCTGCCCCTCGGCGACCTGCGGCCAAAGAGCCGCAATTCTGACGGTCCCTTTCCCGGCCCCTCCCTTTTCCGGCCCCTTTTCCAGGCCTATCGCCGATGTCATCGATCCCGACGACCGCCGCCGGGAGGCCCGGCCTACATACGTTCTTTTCTGCCCCGCTCCGAGGCGAACGCGAGTCGTTACCTGTTCGACGAATGCGATGGAGGCTGGGCGCGATTCGAGTTCTGCGCTTTCGCCAGGGCCCCGACGAGCGCATCGCGCAGTTCGTCGAGGTCCAAAGGCTTGGTGAGGCGCGGCAAGTCGCGCAGGCGGGGTGAGATCCCTTCTCGGCCGTAGCCCGTCATGAAGATGAGCGGCACGCGCTTCTCCAAAAGGACTTCCGCCACGTCATCCGATGTTTCGCCGTGCAGGTTGACATCGAGCAGAACTGCGTCGATGGTCTCGGTCTGCGCGAGCTTCAGGGCCTCTTCGCGCCGCCCCACCGGGCCGATGACTTCGCACTGCCATTGCTTGAGCATTCGCGCCAGCTCCTTGGCGACGATCAGCGTGTCTTCGACGACGAGAATCCGCCGACCGGCGAGCGCGTTGGAAGGGTCGCTGCGTGGTTGCTCGTCTTGCTTGTCATGTCGCTTCGACTCACTCTGCATCTGCATGCACCTCCACTGAGGACTTGCTCGTGGTCGCGATCGCGCGGGATGGTACATGCATCTTGCATTGCAGGCCATCGGGAAGATACTCACACGAACATTCGCCGCCCAGTTCATAGCCGACGCTCTGCTCGATGAAGCGCGTGCCGTAGCCGGGTTCAGGGGCGGGATCGACGCTCATGGAGCCGGTTTCTCGCCAGATCAGTTCAATAGAGTCATCAGCCGACCAGGACACGTCAAGCAGGCCGTCCTCGACCGAGAAGCAGCCGTATTTCACCGCGTTTGTGCATAACTCATGGAAAACCATGGCGAGGGTGACGGCGGCCTGTGCGTTCACGGTGATGTCCGGCCCGCTGATGTTCTGGCGATCGGGCCTGTCATCGCAGTACGGCTTGGTGGCGGTCTCGATGATCGCGCGCAGTGAAGCGCCGTTCCATTGCGACTTCGCCACGAGCGAATGCACATGGGCCAGGGCGAGCAGGCGGCCTTCGAAGCGTTTGGTGTACTCCTCGATGGACGCGGCATCGTGGGTGGTTTCGCGCGCGATGGCGAGCACGGTGGCGAGCGAGTTCTTGACGCGGTGGTCGAGTTCGCGGAGCAGGCGCTTGAGCTGCTCTTCGTGCTGCTTGCGGCTGGTGATGTCGCGCACGCCGAGGAGGATGAGCTGCACGTGGTCGAGCCGGCGCGCGTTGATGAGCATGACGCGATGGCCGAGGTCCTCGAAGTCGTGGGTGACTTCATAGTCGTTGAAGACGTTGCTCTCGGGCAGAACATCCTCGAGGAGCGTGCGCAGTTCGGGGATGTTCCACTGGCTGTTGCCCAGGTCGTAGATCCTGCGGCCGATCGTCTCTTCACGCCGCACCTTGAAGTGGTTGTAGAACGCTTCGTTGCCGCCTTTCACGGTGAGGTCGGGATGGAGAATCAGCAGGGGCTCGTGCAGCGTTTCGACGATCGCCTCGGCGTAGTGGCGGGCGTTGGCGATCTCCTGCTCGGACTTCTTGCGCGCGGTGATGTCAATCAGCGTGATGACCACGCCGGCGATGCGGTCAGCGGCGCTGCGGTAGGGCAGAATGCGCACGAGATGCCAGCGGCCTTCCTTATCCTCGGCTTCGCGCTCGATGGGCGTCAGGCGGTCGAGCACGGTGCGCGCATCGGCCTGAATCTCGGGATAGTCAAGCGAGTGCGTGATATCGGCGAGCGGCCGGCCGCGATCGGTGTGACGCACGTTGAAAAGCTGGGAGACCTGGGGCGTAAAGCGCTCGATGCGCAATTGCCGGTCGAGAAAGAGCGTGGCGATGTCGGTCGCGGCGAGCAGGTTTGCAAGGTCGTCGGAGAGCTGGCTGAGCTCCTCGACGCGGTGGCGGTTTTCCTGGTTGACCGTGGCAAGCTCCTCGTTCATGGACTGGAGCTCTTCCTTGCTGGTTTCGAGTTCCTCCATCGTGGAGCGCAGCTCTTCGTTGGCGGACTGGAGTTCCTCGTTGCTGGCCTGCATCTCCTCACGCCGGGCCTCGTGCTCCTCGTGCAGGGATTGCAGACGCTGGCGCGCCAGTTCGACTTCCTCTTCAAGTTCCCGCTGCGTAGCCCCCCCGCCCCCGGCCCCGGAACCGGCCTCGCCATCGGGCAGATCGTGCGGGATCGGGTGCTCATCGAAGATGATGAGGACGTAGCCCTCGAGTTCGTGGCCGTTCTCATGCGCTGCTGAAGCGCGGATCACAATGCGGGCGGAGTCGCCGTTGAAGCCCACGGTGATGGGTTTGCTGCGGACGATCTGTTTCGAGGAGCGCGCCTGCTGGATGAGGGCGCGCAGATCAATGCTCATCGGCGGGCGAACGAGGCGGAAGATGTCCTTGGTGATCTCGCCGCCGGGCATGAGCAGGTATCGCCCCGCGTGGGCCGACATGTGGACGAGTTCATCGCGCGCGTCGACGAGAACGCTGGGCGGGGCGTAATGCTCGACCACGCGCTCGTGCAGGCGGCCGTAACTGGTGTGCGTCTCGGCGTGCTGCTCGGGGAGCCGCTCGTGACCGGGGCGGCGGTTGCGGTTGCGGCCGATGGTCGAGAACATCGGCACGCGCGGCTCGCGCGAGGTTGTGCCTCGCTTGCGATAGATGCACGCGGCCTTGTCTTCGCAACTGAAGAGGTCCGAACGTTCGATGGTCTCGCTGGAGCCGAGCACGAGCGTGCCCTCGGGATTGAGCGCGTAGTGAAACAGCGAGATGACATCTTCCTGAACGTCGCGCTGAAGGTAGATGAGCAGGTTGCGGCAGACGACCAGGTCCATGCGCGAAAACGGAGGATCGCTGAGCACATCGTGCGGCGCGAAGACGACATGCTCGCGCACCTCGCTGCGGACGCGGTAGTGATCGCCCTCCCTGGTGAAGAAGCGTTTGAGCCGCTCGGGGCTCAGGTCGGCCTCGATTTCCTTCGGGTAGATGCCCTCGCGCGCGCTGGAGATAGAATCATCGTGCAGATCGCTGGCGAAGACCTGGATGGCTGGATGCTCCTCGCGCTTCTCGGCCTCTTCCATGAGCAGCATGGCGATGGAGTACGCTTCCTCGCCGGTCGAGCAGCCGACGGACCAGACGCGAATGCGGTCGCTGGCCTGCTTGCCCTCGAAGAGGCGGGGAATGATCTTCTCCTGAAGGTGCTCGAAGACCTCGCGATCGCGGAAGAACTCCGTGACGGTGATGAGCATGTCCTTGTGCAGCGCCTTGGCTTCTGTCGGCTCGTCGCGCAGCAGGCGAAGGTAGTCGCTCAATGAGGTGACATTGCGCAGCTGCATCCGCCGTGCGATGCGGCGCATGACGGTTGCCCGCTTGTACTGGCTGAAGTCGTGGCCGGTGCGGGTGCGCACCTGCGCGAAGATCTTCTGAAGCAGGCGATTATCATCGTCCGCGATCGGCGTGTCTTCGATCTGCGGCGCGATGTGATACTCCGCATTCGCCAGCCGCGCGACCTCCTCGGGGATTTCCGAAAGAGGAAGGACCAGGTCGATCATGCCCGAAGCGATCGCGGAGCGCGGCATGGAGTCGTACTCCGCCTCGTGGGGCGATTGCGCGATGGTGACGCCGCCGGCCTCTTTGATGCGGCGGATGCCGAGCGTGCCGTCGGAGCCGGTGCCGGAGAGGATGATGCCCACGGAGTGGCCATCATGCGTCTCGGCGAGGGTGCGGAAGAAGTGGTCGATGGTGGCGCGGTTGCGCGGCAGTTCCTCCAGCGCAGTCAGCCGCAGGTGCGTGTCAATCGCGCTGAGGTTGGCGTTGGGCGGAATGATGTACACGCGGTTGGCTTCCAGCGCGACCGCTTCGGAGACCTGCTGCACCGGCATTCGGCAGTGCGGCTGAAGCAACTCCGCCAGATGACTCTGGTGATCCGGCGAGAGATGAACGACGACCACGAACGCAGCCCCGGTGTTGGACGGCATCGAGCCAAAGAGCGATTTGATCGCAGCCAGGCCGCCCGCGGAGGCGCCGATGCCGACGATCGCCACCGCCTTTTTGGGCGGTGAATCGCTGCTTTGAGCGTTCAACGTGGCCGCGCGGGGCATACACCGGCAGCATAAGGGCTTTTTGAAGCACTTGAAAGGGAGAAAGGACGTAGGGCACTCCTTTCGATTTGGCGTGCATGGTGCCGAGCTCTGCTGTCACAGTGCCGGGATTCCTCTCGCCAAAACGGGAGCAAAGGGGTAGGGCCTCCCTCACACCGCCTTCACCGGCACGCCGCGATTGGCCGTCTCCACCAGCCTGCCGATCAGGGAGTCCACGGTCACGCCCTCCGCCTCGGCATTGAACGTCAGGACGATCCGGTGGCGCAGGACCGGCAGGACCACGGCCTCGACGTCGGCGATGTTCACGCCGTACCGCTTCACCTCAGCCGCCTGCCCCCGTCGTGTTCCCCGGGGAGGCCGCGCAGCTCGCGTCGGATGGCGGCCTGGTGGTCCTTCTGTTCCTCGCGCGACGCGGGCCTGCAGAAGAACCGCTTGAGCCACCCCCAGCAAAGGACCGCGGGCGGGATCGGCAGCCACAGCGCCCACTTGACCCGCTGGGTCATGCGGCGGCTCTTCATCTTCGCATTGTCATATTTCGGCTCGCTTGACATCACCCGCTACGGTACAGGCGAGCCGCGATGGGAGGTACGGACAATCGCCAAGTGGCGGTTGCGCGGCTACCGCGCCTCAAACCGCCTTGGCCGGCACGCCTTTCTTCGCCGTCTCCACCAGCCTGCCGATCAGGGAGTCGACGGTCACGCCCTCGGCCTCGGCATTAAAAGTCAGGACGATGCGGTGGCGCAGGACGGGCAGGACCAGGGCCTCCACGTCGGCGAGGCTCACGTGGTAGCGGCCGTGCAGGAGGGCCCGCACCTTCGCCGAGACGAGCAGCGCCTGCCCGGCGCGGGG
>JBGTBZ010000679.1:0-2447 GCA_041749155.1 Phycisphaerae bacterium | reverse complement strand
AGCGACGTGACGCACGGCGGGGTTAAGCGCGTCTTCGTCGAGAAGATCGGCCCCGAAGGGAGCGTCGTGAGCGGGGCGGATGCCGAGGGCGACTACCAGGGCTGCGTCTTCCGCTTCACGCAGGGCTTGGAGGCGGGCGTGAACCGCATCGCCTTCGGCCCGGACGGCGACCTCTACACCGGCGGCATCGGCTCCGCCGGCGACTGGGGGCAGCCCGGCAAGCAGCGATTCGGCCTGCAGAAGCTCAGCTTCAACGGCAACCTGCCCTTCGAGATGCTCGCGGTGCGCCCGAACACCGGCGGCGTTGAGATCGAGTTCACCAAGCCCCTGGCGGAGGGTGCCGGCGCCGATCCGCTCAACTACCGGCTGAAGCACTGGTACTACCAGCCCACCAGTACCTACGGCGGGCCCAAGCTCGGCGAAGAAATCCTCTCGGTCTCCGCCGCTCACGTTTCGCCTGACCGCAAGCGGGTGTTTTTAGAGACGGATGGCCTGAAGGCGGGCCACGTGGTGCATGTGCACCTCCGCGGCGTCAGGGGGGAGGGGGATGAGCAGCCCTGGAGCACCGAGGCCTGGTACACGCTCAACCGCATCCCGTCCCGGACCTTCGACTACGTCCCCCAGGCCCAGGGACGCGCCGCCACCCAGCCGGCGGCCCGGGTGGCGCCCGATGAGGAGGGGTTTGATATCCTCTTTGACGGCACGCCCGACAGTGCCCGCGGCAATTGGCGGGGCTTCAAGAAGCCCGATCTGCCCGAGGCCTGGCAGGTGAAGGACGGCGTATTGGCCCTCAAAGGCCAGGGCGGCGGGGACATCATCACCCGCCAGAGCTTCGAGGATTTCGACCTGCGCCTGGAGTGGAAGATCGAGCCAGGCGGCAACAGCGGCATCATGTACCGCGTCAGCGAGACCGGCGAAGGCACCAACGCCACCTACCTGACGGGCCCGGAGTACCAGCTCCTGGACGACAAGGACGCCGCCGACAACAAGACGACGATGACCCGCGCCGGCTCCCTCTACGGCATCTACCCCGCCCCGGAGGCCTCGCCCGTGAAGCCCGCCGGCGAGTGGAACGAGGCCCGCATCGTCATCCGCGGAAACCACATCGAGCACTGGCTCAACGGCCAGAAGATCGTGGACGCCGAAATGGGCAGCGAGGACTGGAACCAGCGCCTGGCCGCCAGCAAGTTCGCGACCTGGCCGCGCTTCGCCAAGGAGCCCGAGGGGCACATCGCCCTTCAGGACCACGGCAACGAAGTCTCCTTCCGCAACATCCGCATCAAGCGGCTGGAAGAGTGAGCGTCGATCCCGGCCTGCCATGAGCCCGGCCCCCGAACAGCGCCCCGCGCCGGATCCAGGCCCCATGCTGGACTACCGGCGTCTCGATGAGGCGGATCTGGAGACTCTGCGCGAGCGTGAACGCCGGGCGCGCGGCCTGGGATGCTGGACCTCCATCGCCCTGCTGCTGGGCGTGCCGGTGTTCGCCCTCTTCTGCTTCATTGCCTGGCTGTCGACGACCCGGGGCAGCAGCGCCGCTGTCGTCGCCTCGCTGATTCTTCCCCTATACATGCTGCTGGCGGGGATCGCGCTGGCCCGTGCCGCCTGGCGGAGCTTCATCGCCCGCGAGTTCCTGGCGGGAATGGCTCAGGGCCTGGCCTGGGTGGCTGTGTTGCTTGCGATCGCCTTCGCGGCCGTGTTCATCCTGAACGCGGTAATGTCGTGAAAGTAGGCGTCGCAGGCCCTTGGAGCCCAGGCGGCGGACGGCATAATCTGCCTTGTGCTCAGCCTGTTTCGTTTACTGCGAGGTCGAAAGGCGCCCCCAGCGCCCCTCGATGAGCTTGCACGACGGTGGATTGAGCAGCGGATCGAGTGGCTAGCGGATCAGTTCGGCTCCGAGCGACTGCTCGAGGCTCCCGTCATCGAGCCTACCGCCGACTTCTTCCCTGATCCCTTTGACGGCTCGACGGCCTCGGCCCAGGCGATGTTCGACCGCGTCTGCCGCTATATGGACGTGCCGCCGGACATTGTCGAGCTGCAGGTGTTTGACGAGTCGAACCGGCCGTGGCTCGTCAACGAGTCGGGCGACTACCTGCCGCCAGCGGCGGGCACCTTCCAAGGCGGCGAGACGCGGTTCCTCGTGCGGCTGGAGCGCGACCAGTTTCAACAGCCTCAGGAGGTGATTGGCACCATCGCCCACGAGCTTGCGCACCTGCGGCTGCTTGGCGAAGGTCGCTGCGAGCACGACGAGTTCGACAACGAACTGCTGACCGACCTGACGGCCACCTGCTTCGGATTCGGCATCTTCCTGATCAACGCCCCGCGACATTGGCCGAGCCAGCTTGGCTACTGGCCCGGCAGCGACTTGCGGCGGCCCGAGTACATGACACTGCCGATGTTCGCCTATGCCATGGCCAGGCTGGGCCGCGCCCGCGGCGAAACCGCCCCGC
>JBGTBZ010000678.1:0-1616 GCA_041749155.1 Phycisphaerae bacterium | reverse complement strand
CGCCAAAGGCCCCGGCGGCAGCGGCATCGCTCGCTCTTTCCCGGCCACCGCATTCCGGCGCACCAGCAACCATCCCCGCCGCGCAGAGAAACGCGCCCGCGGCCAGGGAAACCGTGCTCTGAGCCGCCGAAATGGCGCTCGCGGTACGGGAGATACCCGGGCGCCGAGAGCGCCGCGCGCGGCGCCTCAGCTTTCCGCATAGCGGCGTGACGCCGCGTCACTCGGCATCCCCCGCATCTGCCTCAGCTCCGCAAGCTGCGGGGAGCGATAAAGCCCCCGGTAGCACCGACCCAGGAGCGCCGCTAGGCTCTTGGCCCGAATGTCGCTGAAATCCAAGCTCCTCATGCTGCGCCGCATGGCGTACACCTGCCTGCGCACCGGCCGGATGGTCGGGGGCGGTCTGTTTTCCCACGCCGAGCGGCGGCGGCTGCACGATCTGAGCCATTTTCTCGGCTACACCGACGGCAAACCCAGGCTGCCGGTGATGTCGCTCGAGGAGCTGACCGGCGGCGAGTCGCCCCAGATCCGGATGGCTTATCCCTCCAGCGGCGAATGGCAGGTCAGCACCTACGAGCTGGCGGTGCTGGGGCAGCTCGTCGCCTGGCGCCAGCCGGCAAGCCTCTTCGAGTTCGGGACCTTCGACGGCCGGAGCACGCTGAACATGCTCGCCAACGCCCCGGAGGGCGCGACCATTACCACGATCGACCTTCCGGATCGCCAGGACCTGCCCGAAGGCAAATCCTCCGGAGCGCTCCTCGCCCAGGCGGTGGCCGAGGGCCGGGTGCGGCGGATCGCGGGGGACACGCTCTGCCATGACTTCACGGAGTTCAAGGGCACCCAGGACTTTGTGTTCGTGGATGCCGGCCACTCCTACGGGTGCGCGTCGAGCGATTCGCGCAACGCCCTGGCGATGACGGAAGGCCGCCCTGGCGCCGTCATTCTCTGGCACGACTACACGACCCTCATCGGTGTTACGCGGGCCGTCGATGAGCTGCTTGACAGGCAGGACATTGCGGGCCGGTTCGTGCGGCTCCGGCATACATCGATGGCGTGCCTGGTCCGTGACTGATGCGCGAGCTTTACCCCCTGAGTCGAAGTTGACGGAGCTCCGCCAGTTGCGGGCGAGCGGCGAGCAGAGCCAGCATCGCGAACACCACCACGTAGATCGCTCCCGCCAAGGCTCCACCCGCCAGCGATTGCAGGGGCAGGTTCAGCCACCATGCCAGTCCAATCCCCGCCGCAGCGGCGGCCACACCGATGCCGGCCGGGGGCAGCAGGCGGGTGGCAATGTCTTTCCAGTCTCCGTTTGCCAAGTACGCGCCGGCGGTGACCTCGACCAATCCCCAGGCAAGGCGATAGATCGCGATGCTGATGGAAATCGCCAGCACGCCCCCCAGCATGGCCCCGAGGGCGGCGCTGCCGATCGTGCCGAGGGCGTCAATCCCAATCAGCATCGCCCTGATGCGCCAGCGTCCGAGGGCCTCGGCCACGATGATCGTGATGGTCGAGACGGAGCGAATCCCCTGCGTGGCGAAGACGGCGACGGCGGCGGGGATGGCGCCGTCCCAGCGCCCCTGCCAGACAAAATGAATGAAGGCGGGGGCCGTGACGGCGCC
>JBGTBZ010000677.1:0-4583 GCA_041749155.1 Phycisphaerae bacterium | reverse complement strand
CCCCCGGCAGCGTCCGCATCCGCAAGCTCGCCGCCGCCACGCAGGCGCCGGTGTTCCCCGCAGAGATCGCCACATCCGCCTCGCCGTCGGCCACCAGGCGGGCCATAAGGCCGATGCTGCTCTTCTTCTTCTTGCGGATCGCCTCGACGGGCGATTCATCCATCGCGATCACTTCGTCGGCGTGAATGATCTCGTAGCGACCGGCGGCGTCCCCCAGCTCCGCATGCCGCAGCGCCTTGCCGATGACATTCTGGTCACCCACGAGCAGAATCCGGTCCTCGCCCTCCAGGAGCCGGCCGGCGGCAAAGCAGCCCTTGAGAATTTCTTCGGGGGCGCGGTCGCCGCCCATCACGTCCACCGCGGCACGCATGGGTCACCTCGTGCAGGTTCAAGGGATGGCAGAACCCGGACCTCTGGCCCCCCGTCCCGCCTCTAAGCTCGTTAACCTCTTTAGCGAGTCGGACTTAAGAACTGGCGTCTGTCGTCTCGAACTGGAGGGACAGGTTCGGATTGACGTAGCCGCAGTTGCCGCATGCGGCGTGCGGCAGCTTCGCATTGGCGCATTGCGGACAGCGCACGTAATGAATCGGCTTCATCGCGTGATGGCTGCGCCGGCGACGCTTGCGGGTCTTGCTGACTTTCTGGGGAGGAAGCATGAAACAGGCTCTCTAATCTAAAGCGGCCGGAGCATCGAAGCTACGGCCGCCAAGTCGCTCAGTTCGGGCAAAAATGGCGTCTGGGAGGATAGAAGCGGGTCCTGAGCCTGTCAAGGCGGGAGCGGGCTATCCGAGGACCCGCCTCGCAACTTCCTTGGCCCTTTTCAGTGCCTCCTGAAGCTTCTCTGGATGCTTGCCGCCCGCCTGGGCGAGGTTCGGACGGCCCCCACCGCCTCCGCCCGCAACGGCCGCCGTCTCGCGCACCCAGTCCCCGGCTTTGAGGCCCTTCCTGATCAGGTCATCGCTGACAGCGGCCACGAACATCACTTTCTCCGCATTTGCGGAAGCCAGCATCGCCGCGAAGCTCCCGGCCCTTGCCTTTATGGCGTCCGCCGCCTGCCGGAGCTGCTCATCGGTCGCATCGGGCATCTCACCGACCACAACCCTCGCCCCGCCAACGACTTCCGCCGAATCCAGCAGCGACCCGGCGGCACTGGACGGATCCACGCCACCCCCACCGCTGGCCAGCTTCTTTTTCAGGGTCCGCACCTCTTCCCTCAGGGCCAGGATGCGGGCTGGCGCCTCCTCCGCCGGAGCCGACAGCGCCTGCCCGATGCTCCTCAGGTCCGCATCCATCCGCTGCACGTATTCCAGCGCGTCTTCCCCGGTGATTGCCGTGATGCGCCGGACCCCCTTGCTGACCGATTCCTCCCCCACAATCTTGAAAAAGCCGATATCGCCCGTCCGCGAGGCGTGCGTTCCGCCGCAGAACTCCATTGAGTGCATCTTGCCGTCGCCGTCCTCGAGCTCCCCGGGGCAGACGTACACCACCCGCACCGGATCGGGATATTTCTCGCCAAAAACGGCGCGGACGCCTGGCAGGGCCTTGGCCTTGGCCAGCGGCACGTCCCTTGCCCGGACGGCGACGTTGTCCTGGATCAGCGTGTTCACGCGGCGCTCGGTCTTCTGGATCTCGCCGGGATCCAGGGCCTTGGGATGCGAAAAGTCGAAACGGGTCTTCTCGTCGTCCACGAGGCTGCCCCGCTGCTCCACGTGGTCGCCAAGCACCTCGCGCAGGGCCAGGTTCAGCAGGTGCGTCGCAGTGTGATTCGCCATGATCGCACGCCGGCGGTTGTTCACGTGCATGTCGATCTGCTGGCCGACCTTCAGCGACCCGGTGGACACGCGTCCGCGGTGCAGGACGCGGCTGCCGAGGCGGGCAGTGTCATGCACCTCGAACTCGCCTGTGGCGGAGCGGATGGTGCCGGTATCGCCGACCTGGCCGCCCTGCTCGGCATAAAAGCAGGTGCGATCCAGGAGGAGGGAGGCCTCCTGTCCTTGCTGAACGGCTCCCGTCGCGAAGACGCTGTCTCCCTGAACGTAGCCGACAAGCTGGGCGGTGGCATTCAGGCAGTCGTACTTCTCGCGGTCGTCGGTCTCGGGGATGTTCCCGAAATCCAGCGCCGCCACGCTGAGCTTCTCGCCGCCGCGACTCTGGTCCTGGAAGGCCCTGAAGCGACGCTCGTAGTCGGCGACATCCGGCGAAAAGCCGTCATCGCGGGCGAGCTGGATGGTCATGTCCGGCGGAAAGCCGTAGGTCGTGTGCAGCTCGAAGATGTCCTCGCCTCTTAGCACTGGCTTCTCAGGACGATCCCAGTCGCGCCATGAATTCGGCATGTTGTCCGTGAACAAGAAGCGTCCGCCATCGTCTTGGACATCGATGCTGTAGCCTTGGCCTGCCTCCGCTTGAGCTTGCCCGAACTTGGCAGCAGCTTGATTCTTCCGCACGAACTTCCGGCTTGCATGCTTCTGGGCCTCTTCGAAGAGGCTCAGGCCGCGATCGATGACCTTCAGGAAGTCGGCCTCCTCGTCGCGAATGACCTGGGCGACGTGATCCGCACGCTCGCGCAGTTCCGGGAAGGCCTCGCCCATCTGCTCGACGACGGTCGGCACGAGCTTGTACAGGAAAGGCTCCCGCAGTCCGAGGGCCGTATAGCCATGCCGGCTGGCGCGTCGGATGACGCTGCGAAGGACGCTGTCGGCCTTGTTGGACCCCGGGCGAGCGCCGTCGGCGATCGCGAACGTCGCCATCCGCACGTGGTCGGCTATCGCCCGGAAAGCGATGTCCCTCGGATCGTCGAGCTCTCCGCCGTAGGTCTGGCTGCTAATCTCGGAGATCTTCGACAGGATGGGCGTGAAGACGTCGGTGTCGTAGTTGCTGTTCTTGCCCTGGATCACCGCGCAAATCCGCTCGAAGCCCATCCCCGTGTCCACATGCTTCGCCGGCAGCGGCTTGAGCCCGGCGATCGTCCGGTTGAACTGGATGAACACCAGGTTCCAGATCTCAATCACCTCCGCCACGCCCGCGTTCACGAGCCTTCCGCCGGTTCTGTCCGGCGTTCTGTCGTAGTGGATCTCGCTGCACGGCCCGCACGGACCCGTGTCGCCCATCTCCCAGAAATTGTCCTTCTTGTTCCCGGGATGAATCCGTTCCGCTGGCAGGTAACGCAGCCAGAGCCGGCGCGCCTCCTCATCGGGATCTAGGCTCTCCGCCGCGTCGCCTTCGAAGTAGGTGGCGTGCAGCCGCTCGGGATCGAGCTTCCAGACATTCACGAGCAGGTCCCAGGCCCACTCGATCGCCTCGGCCTTGAAGTAGTCGCCGAAGCTCCAGTTGCCCAGCATCTCGAAGAACGTGTGGTGATAGGTGTCCTTGCCCACGTCATCCAGGTCGTTGTGCTTTCCGCCGGCCCGGATGCACTTCTGGCTGTTGGCGACCCTGGAGTTCTGGGGCTTCTCAGAGCCGAGGAAGATCGGCTTGAACTGGTTCATCCCCGCGTTGGTGAACAGCAGCGTGGGATCTCCATGAGGCACCACGGGCGAGCTGGGCACGAACGCATGCCCGTGCTTCTTCACGAAATAGTCGATGAATCCGCGGCGGATCTCGGCTGAATGCATAGGACAAAGGTTATGCAGGCATGCACGCCCGCGCCGGACCGGCTCCACGTCGAGGGGATGCATCCCGGGAGATAACCGGTTATCGTTGTGGTGTGGTACCCACAGTGCGATCCCGCCGTGGCTGGTTTCTGGCTGGCCTTGTTTTCGTGGGGGTGAGCGCGGCCCTTGCTCAGCCCGTCGTCGGCGATGCCGAGCAGCCCACCACCAGGCCCGCCACACGCCCCTCGACGCTCGAGCTGCTGGTGGTACATGCCGATAGCGGGCACCCCATCGCCGGAGCCACGGTCGAGCGCTACCGCACAGGGAGCACGCGCACCCAGTACGAGCCTCTGGGCGAGACGGATGCCAATGGGATGCTGGCAATCCCCGCCTCGACGCCCACCCAGTTCTTGCGTCTGCGCGTCACGGCAGATGGACATCCGCAGGTGGTCGTGGGCTGGCAGGACGACAAGACCGCGTCGATAGAGAAGGCTCCGTGGCGCGAGCTTCCGAAGGCGTACACGCTCCGGCTGCGGCCCGGCATCCGGATCGGCGGGGTTGTGCAGGATGAGCAGGGCCGGCCGGTTCCGGGTGCAGTCGTCCGCTTCACGCCCTACCACACCAGCGAGGACTTCAACCAGCGCGACCTGGCCGAGAAGCAGCTTCCCGTAACGCAGCCGGCGACGAGGCCTGCGACCCAACCGGCAGGCCACTGGCCACGCGTGTCGGATGAATCGAGCATGCGATCCACGCGCGCCGACGAGCATGGGCGGTGGTCGTGGCCCAACGTTCACCGCCTGGACCGCTTGAGCGTCGAAGCCTACTCCGACGAGCATGTCTTGAGCGGTCCCCCGCCTTCGAACGAGCAACTGGCTTCCGGGGAGGCCGTTCTAAAGGTGAAGGCCGGGGTGCGGGTCGAGGGGATCGTGACCGATGCCGACGGCCGGCCCGTCGAGGGGGCGCGTGTCTGGGCCGATGGGTCCACGCCCGGCT
>JBGTBZ010000676.1:0-2974 GCA_041749155.1 Phycisphaerae bacterium | reverse complement strand
GATGTCCGCGGGCGCGCGGTCGTCCCCGGGCGTGCGCGGGACCCAGATGCGCGCCCCCTCGCCGCGGGCGGATTCGCTGATGACGCGGCACTTGTCCTCCCCCGGGACGGCGGTCGGGTGCACCTGCACGAACTCCGGGTTGCCCAGGATCGCCCCCGCCTGGTAGCACCGGCTGGCGGCCCCGCCGGTGCAGATGACGCTCATGGTGCTTCTGCCGAAGATCTGGCCGCTTCCGCCGGTCGCCATGACCACGGCATCGGCCCGGAGGGGGCGGATTTCCATGGTCCGCATGTCCTGGATGACCACGCCAACGCAGCGGCCGTCGTGGATGACGGGCCAGAGGAACTCCCACAGCTCGTACTTGCTGACGCGCCCATCCGCCTCCCAGCGGCGGACCTGTTCATCCAGTGCATACAGCAGTTGCTGGCCGGTGGTGGCGCCGGCAAAGAATGTACGTTTGTAGAGCGATCCGCCGAACATCCGCAGGGCCCGCTGCCCCTCGGGCGTGCGGTTGAAGGGCACGCCCATGCGGTCCAGCAGGTCGATGATCCGCGGGCCCCAATTGGCCATCTCCAGCACCGGCGGCTGATCGGCGAGGAAATCCCCGCCGAGGATGGTCTCGTCGAAGTGCATCCACTCGGAATAGCCCTGCTGGCGTGCGATGTCGTTGCAGGCGTTGATGCCCCCCTGGGCGCAGACGCTGTGGGAGCGCTTGACGGGGACCATGGAGATGAGATCGACGGCGATCCTCTCCTCGGCGAGCTTGATCGTGCACGCGAGGCCGGCGAGCCCCCCACCGACGACTGCGACGCGTTTGCGGGGTGCAGACATGCCGCAGCGACTATAGCGGAGCGAAACGGCGATCACGAGCGCGCGTCAGTCGGCGGGCGCTTGCTCGGTCCCGGTCTCCTGCTCGATCTCCTCCGCCATCTCCGGGTCGGGCGTTTTCTCGCCGACGCGCGGATCGATGATCACCTGCCCGGGAATCGGCTCATCCGTCGCCCGCCCCGCCAGGCCGCTTCCCAGCGCCAGGAAGCCGCATGTGGTCATGAACGCGAAAAGGACCGTGCACACCACCAGCCACCGCCGCTGCGCGCGGGCGGTGATGACAAGTCCCCAGGTAATCCCCGCCGTCCAGAAGCCGTAGGCGGTGTGAAAGGTGGCGGCGAATATGCCGATGGGGTAGACGAACCAGCCGATCCACCAGGCGGCGTTGAGATGGTTCACCGTGCTCTGCGTCGCCTCGCTGTAGGGCGTGTCGGGCGAATCGACTGGCACGAACGTGAGCATGCGGCCCAGCTCTCCGCCGAAAGCGCCCTTGAAGCTCAGGTAGTGGAAGGCGATGAACAGGACCAGGATGAGCGCCGTGATGCGCTGCAGCAGGTAGCCCCAGTTGCCGGCATAGCCATAGCGATCGACGTTGGGCCGCCCCCCGGCGATGATGATGAAGCCATAGAGCGTGTGGTACAGGATCGGCAGGAGGATGACGGTCCAGGCGATGAGGTTCAGGAACGGCAGGCCGTGGATCTTGTCCACCTGGAGCTGGTAGACGCTCTTCACGCCGTCGTAGCGCACGCCCTCGAAGAGCGTGGCGTTGATCATCAGGTGCACGATCACATATCCGCCGAAGAGGATGCCCATCAGCGAGTGCAGGCGTCTCAGCGCGAACTGGTGACGTCCCAGCCAGGCGGAGATGGCGTTCTCCTGGGTGCCCGGGGGCTCCGAAGGTTCCACCGGCGGGGCCGGCCGCTGCGAGGGCTTTTCTGGCGCAGTGGCCGTGCTCACGGGGGGAGTCTACCGGCCCGACCGGTCCTGGAGCCAGTCCGGCGCCAGCAGCGGCGGAGGATCGGGCACGTCGCGAATGGACAGGTTCTGCGTGAATGGCCCGACGAACGTGCGCCGAAGTGCGCTCAGATAGGCCACGGTGCTCAAAGCCTCGCCGACGTCGCGTGCCAGGCTGCGGACATAGAACCCGCGGCCGCATTCGAGGGCGATGTTCATCGCCGGCCAGGCGTACTCGAGAAGTTCGAGCCGGTAAACCCGCACCATCCGGGGCTTTAGCCTCACCTCCCGTCCGCCACGGGCCAGGTCGTAGGCGCGCCTCCCGGCGACTTTCAGCGCACTGAAGGCCGGCGGAACCTGCAGAATCTCACCCCGAAACCGCTCCAGGACGCTTAGAACCGCCTCCCGCGACGGCGGAACAGGCGGCGGGGATGTGGCGATCTCCGGGCTTTCCGGATCGAGCGTGGCGGTGGTGGCGCCCAGGCGTAGGTGGGCCTCGTATCCCTTGGGCAAACCCATGATCGCCTCGCACTGCCGCGTGGCGGCGCCCACGAGCACGACCAGGACGCCGGTCGCGAACGGGTCGAGCGTGCCGGCATGCCCGACCTTCGTGCTGCGGGGCAGGCGACGCTTCACGGCATTGAGCGCCCTGGCGGACGATACGCCCGCGGGCTTGTCCAGCACGAGGAAGCCCGACGGCTTCTCCATGGCTCAAGTCTACGGGAGGGCCGCTAAAAGTTGATTGCATCCGCCGGCAGCGCCGCCTGCACGCGGACCTGGCGGCGGGCGGTGGTGTCGTCGGGTCGCGTCTGGTCGAAGTCGGCAAAGACGCCCACGAGCGTTACCATCACTGTCTTGCCGTCCGGCAACGGGTCAAAGAGGACGCTGACGCTCAGCGGCTGAAGATGCGACCGCCCCCCGAGGAAAATGCCGCTGCGCGTGTCTGTGCGCTCCGTCGACTCGGTGCGGAAAATCCACTCCGCAGCCGCCAGCTCCCGGGCGGTGACCTCGCCGGTGACGCTCGCGCTGTTGTCCCCGTCGGTCGGGGGCAGCTCCATGTCCATCTCAAAATAGAAGCTGTCGCCACTCCAGTCGCGCCGCAGCGCCTCGGGCGGATCGTCCGACAGCAGCCGGGCGCGCACCCGGCTCCCGCTGCGCTTCAGCCACAGGCGCGCCGGCGGAAACTCGTACG
>JBGTBZ010000675.1:0-8037 GCA_041749155.1 Phycisphaerae bacterium | reverse complement strand
GGCCCCCGGACACGCCTTCGATCTCACATCTATCGATGTAGATGTCATCCTCGTCCTCGGAGGCGATGGCACGCTCCTGTCGGTTGCCCGCAGGCTCCAGGGACGCCAGATCCCCGTTATGGGCGTCAACTACGGCCGCCTGGGAAACTTCACGTACCTGGGCTTCTACCTCGGCGGCGCGCTCATGGCCGGGATCCTGCACGTGCTCTTCGCCGACGCGCCGGTCCTGGGCGCCAGCGGCGCCGTGGCCGCGGTGACCGGGGCGTACCTCGTGCTATTTCCCCGCTCGAGGATCGCGGTGCTGATCCTGTTCTTCATCATCACCGTGGCACATGTCCCTTCGCTGTGGTTCGTCGGCATCTTCTTTGCGCTGGATGTCCTGCGGGCCCTGAGCACCAGCGTCATGGGCGGCCAGTCATCCATCGCCAGCTTCGCCCACCTCGGTGGAACTTTTTACGGCGTCGGCGTCGGCATGCTCCTGATGGCGACCAATCTCGTTCCGCGCGACCAGATGGACCTGCTGGCCATCCTCCGACGCTGGAAGCTGCGCCGCGAGCACGCCGCCGTCGTCCGGCGGGGGGGGCATCTCCACCAGACCGCCCACGACATCCTCCCGGCGTCGGCAGCCGACCCGAAGCTCGCCCGCGTCCAGGAGCTTCGCGATCGCATCAACACCGCGCTGGATCAGGAGGACGTCCGCCTCGCTTCGCGACGCTACATCGAGCTGCTGGCCGTGGATCAGGGGCAGGTCCTCTCAATGCAGCGCCAGCTCGACGTGGCGAATCAGCTTGCCGCCGACGCCCGGCATGCCGACGCCGCGGCCGCCTACGAGCGGTTCCTCGAACGCTACCAGCGTCATCCCGACCATGCCCAGACCCAGCTCATGCTCGGCCTGATCTATGCCCGCTACCTGAAGCGGCCGGACGATGCCCGACGGCACCTCCAGGCCGCCGCCGAGCGCCTCACCGACCCCGACGAAGTGGAAATCGCCCGCCGCGAGGTCGCCTCCCTCCAAAGCACCGCGGAGCGGGCCTGAGCGCTTCAAACTCCCGCAGGGGGGCGTATTGCGGATTTGCGGCGGGGGGCTTAAAAGGTCGGTATGCTCGACGTGCTGCCAACTTTCCTGGCCCTGGACGTCCCGCAGACCATCCGGGACGCCGCGGAATATGTGCAGTCGCTGCCGCCGGAGGACAAGCCCATCGTGACCACATGGCTGGTCTTTGAGGGGATCACCCGCATTATTTACTACATCCTGATCTTCCTCGTGGTGTTCCTCCTCGGGCGGCGGATCATCCAGGCGATGATTGCCGGCTATCGCGAGGCCCGCGCTGAATCGGTCTAAGGGAACCTGATGCCGTGCCGGAAGAGTTCGCGTTCAACTGGCGCCCTGGCCTGCTGGAGTGGCTGATCGTCCTCGAGCTGGTGGTGCTGCTGGTGCTGGCGATTTACCGCTACATCGCCTACCTGCTGGGCCGCTCCTCGCCGACCGATGCCTTCGTGATTTTCTACAGGGTGTTCTGGAAGGCCTTCCGCACGCCGAAGGCCTATCCCGTGCCTGTGAACTACCAGCCTGTGCCCCCCAGGCGGCCCAAGCCCCGTCGGGATGACACTGTCGAGGGCGCCGGCCTTACCGACGACGAGATCGAGGCCCTGATGATCGACTCCCTCGCCGGGGGCGATGGTGCTGAGACGCCCGCGGACCGCCGGGACGCGCGCGGGGAGCCTGAGGCGGGCGCGGACGACCACCAGAGCCTCCTGGAGGTGCGCGTCGTCCAGGCCGCGCGCGTGGGCATACAAGGGATTGCCGGCGGGGTAATGACGATCGGCGTTGATCTCGCCCCGGACGACGGCCGCGCCAACCGGATCGTGATTGAGCAGGCCTGCACGGTCCTGCAGCTTCGCCAGCACCAGGTGGGCCTCCAGGCGGGGCACACCCGGGCCGACAAGACCCTGCGCATCACGGGCATGTCCCCCGCGGAACTCGCCCAGCGTCTTGAGGAGCTTGGGCGAGCGCCTGGCGAGCAAACCATCGGGTTTGTGCCCGGTTCCTGAGCTGGCAAGGAAGGCGCTCACGTCCGCCGGCACACGGCGGAGTGTATGGGCGGGCTTCCCGCGATAATCTGCATCCGATGAGTCTGCTGGAGCTGGAGCCTGTCAGGACGCTGCTGGAGCGCGTGCGTCGCCACCGGGGGCCCATCGCCTTCGATGCGTTGCGTCCTGTCCGCCTCAGCCGCGCGCCGGGACGCCTCGATGTCATGGGCGGCATCGCCGACTACACCGGCAGCCTCGTCTGCGAGATGCCCCTGGGCGTCGGAACCGCCGTCGCCCTCCAGGAGCGCGAGGACCGCGATGTCTGGCTTTCCAGCTACAACCTGCTCGACGACCACCAGTCGTACTTCGCGGGGATGTCGCTGGATCACCTGGCCAAGGCGTCGGTGGACGAGCTGTGGTGGGACTTCCGCAAGCCTGGCCGCAAGTGGGCCGCCTACATCCTGGGCTGCCTCTACCTGCTCCACGAGAAGGGCCACCTGGACCTCGCCGACCCCCGCCACCGCGGGCTGAACCTCGCCGTCTACAGCACAATTCCCATCGGCGGGGGCGTCTCAAGCTCCGCGGCGCTGGAGGTGGCCACGATGGTGAACCTCCTGGCACACTTTCAAGTCGATCTGCTTCGCCAGCCCATTAAAAGCGGGGTGGGGCTCGCGGCGGCGGTCAATCGCTGGGAGTGGGAGGGGGGCGCGCTCGTTCGCAACGCCCAGCGGCCGGATGCCTCGCCGGAACCGGTTCAACCCGCAGATGGCGCCCTTCGCCTCGCGGCCCTCTGCCAGGAGGTCGAAAACCGAATTGTCGGGGCACCATGCGGCATCATGGACCAGGTCACCTGCCTCCTGGGCCGTCCGGGCGAGCTACTGAGGCTCTTGTGCCAGCCACACGAACTCCAGCCGCCGCTGCCCCTGCCGGAGGGGACCAAGGTCGTGGGTATCTTCACCGGCGTCCGCCACGACGTTGCCGGCGACCCCTACGGCCGAACCCGCGCCGCCGCCTTCATGGGCCGCCGGATCATCCAGGACCACATGCTCCGCCTCGCCGCCGAGGCGGGCAAGCGGATGGTCGGCGACCCTACCGGCGGATACCTGGCGAACTTGGCGCCGGAGGACTACAAGGCCCTGTTTCGCCCGATCCTGCCGGAGTCCATGTCTGGGCGTGACTTCCTGGCCCGCTACGAGACGCATGACGACCCCGCCACCACGATCTCGCCTGACGAGACGTACTCAGTCCAGGCAGCCTGCGACCACCACGTCCTTGACGCCCAGCGGGTACGCCGCTTCGCCGGATTCATCGAAGACGCAGTAGCTGCATCGCTCGACGCGGGCCAGCACGCAAAGGCCCTCCGATCCGCCGGCAAGCTCATGTACGCCAGCCACCGCAGCTATGGCGAGAAAGCTCACCTCGGCCACGCCTCCGCCGACCTGCTGGTGGACCTGGCCAAGCAGCACGCTTCTGCCGGCCTCCACGGCGCGAGAATCACCGGCGGCGGCGGTGGGGGGACAGTTGCCGTTCTCATGGAGGCCACGGAACGTGCGGATTCGGCGGTATCAGCTATTCTGGCGGCATACGAAGGCCAAACAGGCCGGCGGCCGACCCTGCTGGATTCCACGTCTCCCGGGGCGGCTCATTCGGCCCCCGTCGTCGCATGACGTTCACTTCTTACCTCGCTTGCGACCATTGCCGAGGGTGGTCTTCTCGATGTCCTCGAAGGTGACGATGTGATCCAGAGAAATCGTCTTCCATCGCTCCACAAGCTCAAAGCCGTCGTGTGTCTTGCTGACCCGCAATGGCACGACTGCGCTGGATAGCCCTACAACCACCAGGTTCGGATTCTGAAGCTCGATGGTCTCGTTCGTCGAGAGCCTCAGCCGGAATGGCTTGAACGGCCGGTCGTGAAGCTTTCGGAGCAAATCGTCGGAAGTCATCAGTTTCCATCATATCCTTTGTCCCGCCCGCCTCAGGGGTTACGGTTCTGGATTTCTGCCCTGGACCCGGCCACAATGGCACGAGGCCACGGATGGCCCGGACCCGCGAACGGATGCGCGCCTTCAACCTCTCCAATCACCTCCGCGAGTTCTGGCGGCGCCTGGCGCTGGCCCGTAATTGGCCGCTCCTGGCCGCCGTCGTGGCGTTGTCGGGGATCGGGCTTCTGACCATCGCCTCAACCCAGCCGGAAAAGGCCACCAACCAGCTTTTCTTCCTCGCGATCGCCTTCGCCTGCATGGCGGTGTTTCAGACGGTGAACTACGCCCGCCTGGGCCGCTGGTCGCTGCCTTTCTACATCATCAGTTTTGGCCTGATCGCCCTGACGCTGGTGGGCTCCAAGCTGGGCCTGCCGATCGTGCCCAGGATCAACGGCGCCTCCAACTGGATCCGCCTGGGCCCAATCAGCCTGCAGCCGGCGGAGCTCATGAAGGTCGCCTGCATCATGCTGCTGGCCCGGTACCTGCGCTACCGAGAGAACTATCGAAAGCTCAGGGGACTGGTTCCGCCGCTGCTGCTGGCGGGGCTGCCGATGCTCATGATCCTCAAGCAGCCGGACCTGGGCACGGCCCTGGTCTTCATCCCCACCACGATCGCCATGCTCTTCGCCGCCGGCGCCAAGCTACGCCATTTCGCCGCATTCGCGACGGCGGGCGTGGTCCTGGCCCCGCTGCTGTGGCTGAGCGGGCAGGCGGGCGTGCCGGTGCTGGAACGTGGTCCCAACGTCATCAAGCAGTACCAGCGCGAGCGGGTCTACGCGATGTTCAAGGATGACGCCCAGACGCTCAAGGCCACCGGCTACCAGCAGCACTACGGCCTGGCGGCCTTCGGCTCCGGCGGGTTCACCGGCAAGGGCGCCGGGAACGTGCCCGTCGGCAAGCGCGTGCCCGAGAGCCACAACGACATGATCTTCACCCTGGTCGGCGAGCAGTTCGGCTTCATCGGCAGCTTTGTCGTGGTCATGGCCTACGTCGTTCTGTTCGTCGCGGGCCTGGAGATCGCCGCCGACACGCGCGAGCCGTTCGGCCGCCTAGTCGCCGTCGGCGTGACGGCGGCGCTGGCGGGGCAGACCTTTCTGAACCTCGCCGTCGCCATGAAGCTGATGCCGGTGACCGGGGTGACGCTCCCCTTCATCTCCGCCGGAGGCAGCAGCCTGATCGCCAGCTACATGGCGGTGGGCCTGCTGCTGAACATCGGCCAGCACCGGCCTTACCTGCTGAGCAGGGATGCGTTTGAGTTCCGGGATGAGTGAAGGCGGGAGGCGCCGGATTGACAGGGGTTGGCCCAGAGGGGACGCTTTCGGCGGTGAACATCGAACATCCAACATCCAACATCGAACATCGAAGTTGCAGCGCCGCTCGCTCCGGCACTTCGATGTTGGACGTTCGATGTTGGTTCGATGTTCGAGAGAGCCCTAGCCGCCGCCTCTTTCTGAATCTGTGCCAATCTGTGCTCATCTGTGCAATCTGGGGCTTCTTGATGCCCGGTTGCCTGGGCAACGGCCTGCGGGGCAGCCGGCCGGCGATGTTCGAGCCGTCGCAGATGCGCATCAACCCCACCTTCACCCGCTTCCGCAGCTTTGGCGCTGACCTGGCCATCGACGGCATCGAGGCGGATATCGAGTTGCGCGACGAGTTCGGCGACGCCACCAAGGGCGGTGGAATCATCTACTTCGAACTGCATGAATACGTCCCCGAGGGCGCCGACGTCCGCGGCGAGCAGATTGGTGAGGCCGCGGGCTTCAACCTCTCAAGCGTCGATGCCCAGCGCCGGCACTGGCAGAATGTCGTCCGCACCTACCGCTTCCGCCTCCCCTGGCAAGACCTGGATCCCACCGACCGTTACGTACTTTCGGCGACCTATCTCCCGCGGGAAGGCTCCGCCGGAGAGCGGCTCTTTGACCGCCTGGTGATCCTCCCCCGCCGCGAGGGCGAGTAGCTCCCACCGTCCCCACCCCATCCCCCCGCCCCGGTGGTGCGGCGGCGGCAACCTGATACCATCGGCCCAAAGGAGACACCGCATGTTTGCAGCCATCGGACGATTTTTCCGGGCCATCGGCTACCTGTTCACGGGCAAGATGGACTCCACCACGCGCGGCCTGCGCACCAATCCGCACGTCATCCAGGCCACCTTCGACCGCGTCATCGAGGACAAGAAGGCCCGCATCCACCAGTACAAGGATGCCGTCGCACGCATGATCGCCCAGGAGGAGACCAAGAAAGCCCGCATCAAGGAGCTTTCCGACGAGATCGTCCGCCTCAACCAGCTCAAGGAAGGCGCCGCCGCCAAGGCGCGCACCGTCGTGAACCAGCTCAAGGCCCAGGGGCAGTCTGAGGAGCAGATCAAGGGCAACGAGGAATACGTCAAGTGCCTCGCCGCCTTCAACGACTTCACCAGCTCGCTGAAGGAGAAGGAGGAGCACGTTGCGGAGCTGGAGGGGGATGTGCGCGAGATCAGCGGCACCGTCTCCGGGCACAAGATCCAGCTTCAGTCGCTGCTGCGCGAGGTGGACAAGATCAAGCAGGAGGCCAACCAGACGGTGGCCGACATCATCACCTCCCGCGAGGAGGCGGAGATCAACAACATGCTCGTCGGCATCGGCCAGGATCGCACCAGCAAGGAGCTGGAGGACATGCGCGCCCTTCGCCAGGAGAGCAAGGCCAGCGCCCGCATCTCCCGCGAGATGGCGGGGACCGACACCAAGGTCCTGGAAAACGAGTTCCTGGAGTACGCCCGCACGGGCGTGGCGACCGACGAGTTCGACCGCCTCATCGGCCTGGCGGGCACTGCCGAGCAGGAGAGCGCCTCCGGCGAGCCCGAGCGCGACGCGAAGCTGCCGGAGTGAGGGTGGCGCCGTCCAGCGTCTGACTGCCGGGTGATTCTGGTTCCCGGACGTTGCCCGACGTGGCGCCGCCGCACCAGGGCAGGTCACAGCCGCGACCAGGGACCGAGCGCCGCGCCAATCGCGTTCAGCACGATGTTCCCTGATCCACGCCTGATCCACGCGTGAGATTTTGCGCGTCCGAGAAGGCGCGCGGTGCCAGCTCGGGGCGACGCGAGCGTGCAGCGGGGGCGCCGGGGGCGGTAAAAACGCCGATTGCGAACGCAGAGACGGTTCGGGGTGACTGACGGGACTGGATGATGGCCAAAATCACCGCGCCACTGGGGGGCATGGCGCCGTGACTGGGGTCCGTCAGGCCGTCACTGGGGTCCGTCAGGCCGTGACTGGGGTCGGTCACGCCGTCACTGGGGTCGGTCACGCCGTCACTGGGGTCGGTCACGCCGTCACTGGGGTCGGTCACGCCGTGACTGGGGTCGGTCACGCCGTGACTGGGGTCCGTCGCGCCCTCATCGCGGCGCCTGAGAAGGGCGGCGGTCCAGAGTCTCCGGCTTCGTCATTCCGGCTTGGTCATTCGGGTTTCCGCGTACGAGCACGCGGCGTTACACTCCCCCGCATGCTGCGGCGGGTTACGCGCACATTTGCGATGATGGGCCTCTTGCTGGCGGCCATGTTGAGTGCTGGATGCAGCCCTCCGACGACGATCGATCGGTCCGTTGTCGTGGGGCAACTGCCGCAGCAGGAGCCGCTGGAGAAGGCGCTGCAATCTGCGCCGAGCGTGCACCGCTTCTGGCGTGTGTCTGCCGAGGGCCCTCCCTACGTCTATATCTTCGAAGGCGAGGCACAGCGGGTTTCGAGCGTCCTTGAGGCAAAGGCTGATCCTGAGCGTGGGAATGTCATCAGGCTCTACAAAGTCTGGCGGCAGCAGCCTTCTGCGTGGGAGGCGCGCCAGACGCTCATCTTGATGGACGACGTGTACAGTCAGCTTCGATTGCAAATTCCCGAGTTGCCGCCGCCATCTGAGATGCAAGAGCGCTTGGACCGTTTGCCGCGCGGGGCGAGTTGAGCCCCTCGCCTGGCCCGTGACGTCGCTGCTGCTGGCGCGGCGGAGGCGCAAGGGGCGTGGGTTTGAGGTTACAGAGAGGGCGAGGATGAACCGTCCGCCC
>JBGTBZ010000674.1:0-5835 GCA_041749155.1 Phycisphaerae bacterium | reverse complement strand
TTCTGCGGCGGGGCGTGGTCGGGGCGTTTGCTGGCGGAGCTTGGGTTGCCGCTGCGCGTGACGCGGCAGGTGTCGGCATGGTTCTGGCCGCGCCAGCCGGCCGACTTCACGCTGGATCGCTTCCCCACCTGGGCGATCGAGGCGGCGGACGGGGCGTTTTACTACGGTTTCCCTCTGCACGCCTCCGCCGCGGGGATGAAGGTGGCGGCCCATGATCCGGGGCCGGATCTCGACCCGGAGACGGCCGATCGCCCGGTGTCGCCCGCCGACGCCACGGGGGCGAAACGATTTCTTGAGAAACACATCCCCGGCGCGGCGGGGCAGGTGACGGACCTCCAGGCTTGCATGTACACGATGACGCCCGACGGCCACTTCATCATCGACCGCCATCCGGAGCACGAGGGCGTGTCGATCGCCTGCGGCTTCAGCGGTCACGGGTTCAAGTTCGCGCCGGTTATCGGCGAGATCATGGCGGACCTGGCGACGAGCGGGGCGACGCGGCACGCGGTGGGTTTCCTGTCGCTTCGGAGAGTTACGGGGCAGTAGCAAGACCCGCAGCGCCCTAAGCCCGCGCCGCGGCCACATCCTCGGCTTCGCGCGGCTCGTTCGCCTCGCCAAGGGCCGGGGCGGATGGGCAGGCGAAGTCGGCGTCGGTGGCGATGTTACCGGCGCTTCCGGGCTGCGCCTCTACCGCGGGCCCCGCCGCTTCGGGCTTGCGCAGGGTGTCGATCGTGTAAAAGATCAACGCCGTCCAGATCAGCCCGAAGGCCACGCCGCTCCAGAAGTTGAACGGCTCGTTGTAGACCAGCACCGCCAGGCCGAGCTGCATGGTCGGGGCGATATATTGCAGGAAGCCGATCGTCTTGAGCTGCACGCGCCGCAGAGCGGCGCCGAAGAGCACCAGCGGCGCCGCCGTCACCACGCCCGCCATCGAGAGCCAGAGCCAGTCCACCGCGGACGTGTTGTGCGAATCGGCGGGCAGGAAGCCCTTCCACAGCAGCCAGACCAGCGCGGCGGGGACGAGAAGGAGCACCTCCAGACCCAGCCCCTCGATGGCGGGGCTCTGCTGGATCTTTCGCACGAGCGAGTAAAGGCTCCAGGTGATGGCGATGAGCAGCGCCGCCCAGGGGAGGACATCGCGCGCCACCAGCAGCAGCCCCACGCCGGCGGTGGCGAGGGCGAGGCCGATCGCCTGCATGCGGTTGAGGCGCTCGCCCAGCAGCACGACGCCGAGGACGACCATCATGAGCGGCGTGATGAAGTAGGCCAGCGACGCCTGCAGCACCTCGCCGATCAGCACCACCCAGACGAAGAGGAACCAGTTGGCGGCGAGCAGCAGCGTGCTCAGCGGCAGCCACTTCATGACGCGGCGATCGGCGAGCATTCCCAGGAGGCGGCGCCATCCGCCGGTCAGGGCCATGAGGCCGAACAGGAACGGGATCGACCAGAGCACGCGGTGGCTGATCAGGGTCAGCGCCGGGATGTGGTCAACCTGCTTGAAGTAGATGACGACGATGCCCCAGGCGAGGTACGCCCCGACGGCCATGAGAACGCCCGCCATGCGGCTGCGATGGGCGTCGTCCTGTTCACGGGGCCGCGGGGACACGAGAGCGATCGTAGGTGCGATTCGCACGAAGGTGGGCGAATGGCGGTTGCACCGCTTCAGGCGAAGGCGGTCCAGAGGCTGAGGATCAGCATGACGATGCCGAAGGCGGACTTGAGCAGGATGCCGGCCAGCCGCCCCTTGAACGCACCCCACCCCACGCGGCCGGCGCGCTGCCAGTGCATCGTGGTCGTCTCGACGTCCTGCTTCAGGTGCGTGCTCTCCAGCGATGCGGCCCCCGCGAAGCTGCCCAGGCAGGCCCCGAGAATGGCCCCGACGACCGGGATGGGGATGAAGATCTGCCCGACGATCGCCCCGACGATGCCCCCCAGGATCGCCCCTCCGGCGCTGCGATAGGTCCCCCCTGCACCCTTGCTGCCGGCGGCGCCGGCGAGGAACTCGGCCAGCTCCGCCAGCAGCGCCAGCACCAGCATGGCGATGAGGCTCTCCCACCCGGCATAGCGCGGCCAAGTCGCCCAGGCGTAGGCGGCGTGGGCCGCCACCATGAGCCACAGACCCGGCAGACCGATGATGTTGAGGAACAGCCCGAAGACCAGCGTGAAGGCCAGGGCGATGTAGAGGAGCCAGTCCATGGGGGGGAGAGTAGCGAGTAGATCCGGAAGGTTGGCTATCCGCTATTCGATGCTCGCTACTCGCTACTCGAGGCTTACTTCCCGCGCTCGATCTTCACGCCGTAGGCATCCTCGATCTGGGTCTCAGCGTGCTTGCCGACCGTCTTGGTGCGGCCCAGAACGCGACCATGGCGGTCGATGAACAGGCGCGCGTTGGTGTTGCTGGCGTTCCCGCCGATCACGCCCGACAGGATCACCTTGCTGCCCCGGAACATGATCAGGTTCCCGGCGATGTGCCCGAAGACATGAACGCGCCCCCCGTAATCCACAATCAGGTCGCCACCCACGTGGCCGCGGATCCAGACCTTGCCCCCCTCCAAGACGCGCATATCGCCGCTGACGGCGCCCCAGAGCGTGTATCGCTCCGCGATAGCGATGTCGCCATAAACGCGCCCGCGCTCTTCCTTCATGCCGCCACTGGTTCCGGAAGGTTGCTGGCTCATGCGCGACGACTCCCCGTATCGCCGGAAGCTTAGGCCGCTGCCGCTCCCCCGGGGGCAGGCCTCAGGCCAGCGGGCGGTCGCGCAGCGGCTCGTCGGTCATGCCCAGGTCCTCGCCCAGCGCCTCCTTCACACCGCGGCGGGCCTTGGAGTGCACGACCAGCAGGATCAGCAGGGCCACGACTGGCCAGAAGACGAAGCGCACCCAGCCCAGCCAGTCCGGCTGCTGGAAGTCCTTGGCGTTGGCCTCCAGCTCCGGCCAGGTGTAGAGCACGCCCGGGAGGTGGAACATCCCGCCGGCAAGCGTCGGGTGGTTGAGGATCGCCTGCCAGGGTATCAGCAGCAGCAGGAGCACCAGGCTCCAGAAAAACGCGCCCACTTCCCGGGAAACGCCCACCGTTCGCCCGTTGAGCATCACCAGCGTCGTGAACGCCAGGGTCAGGCTCATCAGCAGCGAGAAGATCAGGCCCGCCCAGAGCGTGAAATACAGCGTCATGTACAGCGCCGACTGGAACGCGCCGGTGTCGACGCCGGAGGTCACCGGCCGGACATCGCGGTCCACCTCCGGCTCGCCATCCTCGTCCACCGTCTGCGTCCGCTCGATTTCGACGCCGGTGGGCACTTCCGTCTGGCCGCCGGTGGTCTGCGCGCCCTCCACCGGGATGTAATCGGTGAACTTGGCCGTCAGAAACAGCCCGAGCTGGACCAGCAGGATCAGCAGGAGCACAAAGAAGCACAGATTTCGCCATCCGCGGGCGGTGGTCAAGGCGTCGTGGTAAACTGCACTGGCGGCGGTGGATGGGATGAGCGTCATATGGGCTGGGCCTCCGGTCTGGTTCTCCGCCTCGTCCTCACCCCCACTTGTTACTGCAAACGCCCCAACGCGGCAACCACAGAACCGCTTGCCGACCCCCACGCCGATGGTTGCACGCGCCCGCCTGCGGCGGGTTTCGCCCGCGGCCGCGGCGATTACAGGCGGCGCTGCTTGAAGTGGTCGATCAGGCCGCTCGTGCTTGCGTCAAAGCCGCCGGCGCCGCCGGGGCCGGCCAGTTCGGGCAGGATGGCCCTGGCCAGCTTCTTCCCAAGCTCCACGCCCCACTGGTCGAAGCTGTTGACGTCCCAAACCACGCCCTGCACAAAAATCTTGTGCTCGTAGAGGGCGATCAGCATTCCCAGGGCATGGGGCGTGAGCTTGTCCACCATCAGGCTGTTGGTAGGGCGATTGCCCTCGAAAACGCGGGGGGCGACCTGCCGCTCGTCGGCCTCCTCGCCAAGCTCCTGCCGGACCTCCCGGGCGCTGCGGCCCATCATCAGCGCCTGCGTCTGAGCGAAAAAGTTCGCCAGCAGCTTGGCGTGATGGTCGCCTATGGGGTTGTGGCTCTGCACCGGCGCGATGAAGTCTGCCGGGACGACCCGCGTGCCCTGGTGCAGAAGCTGGTAAAAGGCATGCTGCCCGTTGGTCCCCGGCTCGCCCCAGATGATCGGCCCCGTGTCGTATTCCGCGATGAGCTGGCCGTCGCGGGTCACGCCCTTGCCGTTGGACTCCATGTCCGCCTGCTGGAGATACGCCGGGAAGCGGTGCAGATACTGGTCGTAGGGCAGGATGGCATGTGTATCAAAACCGAAGAAGTTGTTGTACCAGATCCCCAGCATCCCCAGGATTACCGGCAGGTTCTCTTCCAGCGGGGCGGTTCGGAAATGCTGGTCCATCTCGTATCCGCCGGCCAGCATCTCCTCGAAGCTGTCCATGCCGATGTAAAGGGCGATGGGCAGGCCAATTGCGCTCCAGAGGCTGTAGCGCCCCCCGACCCAGTCGGCGAACTCAAACATGTTCTGCGGGTCGATGCCGAACTTCTCCACGCCCTGGCGGTTGGTGCTGACCGCGACGAAATGCCGGGCGATTGCCCCTCGCTCGCCCGCCTGCTCCAGGAACCATTCCCGGGCCGTGTTCGCGTTCGTGAGCGTTTCCTCGGTCGTGAAGGTCTTGCTGGCGACGACGAAGAGCGTGGACTCCGCCGCCACCTGGCGGAGCGTTTCGGCGATCTGCGTGCCGTCCACGTTGCTGACGAAGTGCATCCGCAGTCCCTCCTTGCCGTAGGGACGCAAGGCCTCGCAGGCCATGTGGGGGCCCAGGTCGCTGCCGCCAATGCCGATGTTCACGATGTCGCGGATCCGCTTGCCGGTGTAACCCGTCCACTCGCCCGTGCGGATGCGCTCGGTGAACGCGCGCATGCGAGCCAGCGTCTGCCGGACGCCGGGCATCACATCCTGGCTTTCCACCAGGATCGGCTCCTCCCCGCGGTGCCGCAGGGCCACATGCAGCACGGCCCGGCCCTCCGTCACGTTGATCGGCTCCCCCGCGAACATCTGGTCGCGCATGGCCTCGACGCCCGCCTCGCGGGCCAGCCGCAGGAGCAGCTCCAGCGTCTCTTCGGTGATCCGGTTCTTCGAAAAATCGAGCAGCAGGTCGCCGAGCCGGCGATGAAACCGGTCGTATCGCCCCGCATCCTCGGCGAAGAGATCCCGCATGTGCAGATCGCGAACCTGGGCGAAATGGTCCTTCAGGGCCTTCCAGGTGGCCAGGTCGGTGGGCTTGGGCATTCACCATCAGGGTAGCACCGCCCGCGATTCCGTACTACGTCACAGGACGCAGCCCGCTTCCCGCGGCTAACGTTCGGGCGCGATGACGCTGCTGCATGAGAAAGACGCCCCCCTCACGCCGCTTCTGTCCAGGACCGTCGCGGTGCTCGGCTACGGCAACCAGGGACACGCCCACGCCCTGAACCTTCGCGACAGCGGTGTAAACGCCATCGTCGCCAACCGCCCCGACTCCCCCGCCGCCCGGCGGGCCGCCGATCAAGGCTTTGTCGTTCGCAGCTTCCAGGAGGCGGCACGCGAGGCGGATCTGCTGATCTTCGCCATGCCCGACGAGGCTCAGCCGGAGGTGTACGACCGGCACCTGGCCCCATTGTTGCGCCCCGGGCAATGCCTGGGCTTCATCCACGGCTTCAACATCCACTTCGACATCATCCACCCGCCGCCCCAGGTGGATGTCGTCATGGTCGCGCCCAAGGGGCCCGGCCACGCCGTCCGCAGCCACTTCGAGGCCGGCGGCGGGCTCGCTTGCCTCGCCGCCGTCGCACAGGACGCCACGGGAAAC
>JBGTBZ010000673.1:0-3848 GCA_041749155.1 Phycisphaerae bacterium | reverse complement strand
CTGCCGCGTGGCCGGCGGCGCTGCAGTCCGGGTCGCGGCACGTGCCACCCGCTCGAGTGGCATTGGCCGGTCTGCCCCGGTGTAGATCACAAGATCGGCCCTGCCGATGTCCTCCGGCCGCAATCGCTCCGCGTCGAGCGGGATAAAGCTCACCGTCAGCACGTCCTGCCCGCGCTGGCGGAGCATCTGAGTCAGTCCGCCATCATGGTCGCTGTGGAAGCTACCGACCAGGTGCACGATCGGGCGGCCGTGGCGAGCTCTCGCCGTCACGATGCTGTTGGCCATTGTGGCATCCCAGACAAGCTGGGCGTCATAGAACGCCTCTGGGCTCATCGGATCGCGTGTCTCGACGGCGCGGCGGGTGGTGGGTCCAGTGGTTGTCCGAGTTGTCGGTTGGAGATAGGTATTGGCCGGAGCGTGGGCCCGCATCTGCTCGCGTCCCGGGCGCGTGACAGGCTGTGTTGCTGGCTGCGTGGCGGGCATGGGCCCATGCTGCTGCACAACCTCCTTGACGCGCCGCTCGTAATCCGGGAAGCGCGCTTCAGCCTCCGGAAGGTCAAAGTGCCGCTGCTCATTCGGCGGCAGGTTGCGGAGGTAGCCGTAACCCTGCTCCCGTGCCCCACGGACGATGTGCCTGGGGGCATTTGCCGCCACCACCGGTCTGTCCATGGCCAAGGCCGCCTCGACCACTGGAAGGTAGAAGGTCCGCCATTGCGGCCAGCGGCTCAGGGATGTCCCCTCCAGCCGCGATTCCGCCAGCCCCGGACGCCCGGCCAGCCCCGCCAATGCCTGTTGCTCATCGCGGCTCATCATCTCCAGCGAGAGGGCACCGTCGCCCAGCGCAAGCGCTTCGCGCACAAAGCGTTCCTGCAATCGATGGGCCATCGGATCCGTGTGTGTTTCCCCCAGGATCACGACATCGGCATTCCGGAGTTGCCGGAGCAATTGCCGGCCGGTCACAGGTTCCCCGGTGTGACCGTCGTAGATATACAACCGCTCGTCGGTTTCGGTCAGGCGGATGGCGGAATCCCAGAACGAGATGGCTGTCTGTGTAGCGCCATCGACGCCGCGGATGCCGAAGCGGCTTTCCTGGGGTTTTCTGACAATGGCCTGGCGATCCCGGCGACAGCCCCCCGCGAGAATCGGCAGGAGCACGAGGATAACCACCCACAACGGCGAGCGGCAGAGCCCGGAAAGCTGAGTCATCGTCATGGGCCCATCATGGTCCGGCCCTGGGCCTGAGACAAGCGGCAAGTCGGGCAGTTACCGGCCCTGCCGCCTGTTGGAGCCGGCGGTAGGCCGCCGTATGATCGAGTGATTATGGCAGCACAGGACGTCACGCTCCCACCGATAGCCGATAGCGTCACCGAGGGAACGCTTCTGAACTGGCACAAGAACGCCGGCGACTACGTCGAGAAGGATGAGCCTCTGGCGGAGTTTGAGACGGATAAGGCCAACGTCGACCTGCCGAGCCCCATGACGGGCGTGCTGGCGGAGACCGTGGCCAAGGCGGGTGACACCGTTCGTGTCGGGGACGTGGTGGCGAGGATCGACCCGCAGGCCAAGGGCGGTACCGCCGGCGAAGCCAAGAGAGCAGCCGGCGGCGTGGGCGCCGTCACCGTCACCGAAAAGGCGCCGCCGCGAATGGCGGAGTCCGGAGGCAACACGGGCAACGGCAAACTGCGCCCGCGGGAACTGAACGACCTCTCGCCGGCGGTCCGGCGGATGGTGAGCGAGAATGGCCTGGATCCGTCGGAGATCCCTGGTAGTGGCCCCGGGGGGAGAGTGACTAAGCAGGATGTGCAGAGCTATCTTGACGAGCGCGACACCGACAAGGGCGCTCGCCCAGACACGGCGCGGGCCGGGCCCACCGAAGCCGCCCCGCGAGCGGCGAGTGGAACGGGCTCTCTGGCCGCCCGGCCCGTCGCAGGCGTTGGATCCGGCGGACAGCCCGTCCGGCGGGAGCCGATGAGCAGGATCCGCAGGCGAATCGCTCAGAATCTCGTGCAGGCCCAGCAGACGGCGGCAATCCTGACGACCTTCAACGAGGTTGACCTGACGCGCGTGCAGGAGCTGCGCAAGCAATACAAAGAGCCGTTCGAGAAGAAGCACGGGGTGGGGCTGGGGTTCATGAGCTTCTTTGCAAGGGCCGTGTGCATCGCCCTGCGAGAATTCGAGCGCGTGAACGGGCGCATCGATGGTGATGACGTTATCTACCACGACTATGTCAATCTCGGCATCGCCGTAAGCACCGACCGGGGCCTGACGGTCCCAGTGCTGCGGAACGCTCACGAGATGTCCTTCGCCCGGCTCGAAAGTGAGATCAAGCGGGTCGCGATGGCGGTGCGCGAGAACAAGCTCGCCCTGGAGGAACTCAGCGGCGGAACGTTCACGATCACCAACGGAGGCGTGTTCGGCAGCCTGCTTTCCACGCCGATCCTGAACCCGCCTCAGAGCGGAATCCTGGGAATGCACGCAATCCAGGAGCGGCCCATGGTGGTAAACGGCGAGATACGTAGCCGGCCCATGATGTACGTGGCCCTTAGCTATGACCACCGGCTGGTCGACGGCCGGGAGTCGGTAAGCTTCCTCGTGAGAGTCAAGCAGCTTCTTGAGGATCCTTCGCGTCTGCTGCTTGATGTATAAGCTGCTCTGCGGCCTGGAGGGGCGTCGGAAGACTGGCAGACTTGACTGGCTCCCGCATCAATCTCTACAGCGACACGCAGACCCAGCCGACGCCCCAGATGCGGCAGGCCATGGCCCGCGCCGTCGTCGGTGACGAGCAGCGCAACGAGGATCCGACTGTCAACGCCCTCTGTGAAAGGGTGTCGCAGTTACTGGGTAAGGAAGCGGCCCTCTTCCTTCCCAGCGGGGCAATGTGCAACCTTATCGCCGTGAAGACACACACGCGGCCTGGCGACGCCGTGGTCTGCGACCGTGAGTGTCACATCGTGCGCGCCGAGTGCGGCGGAATCGGGTTGGTAAGCGGCTGCGTCATAGATCCTCTTGATACCCCTCCCGGATGTGTCGGCGGCACCTTCACCGCCGACCAGGTCCGGCAGCGCATCGAGCATCTATCCCTGGGTGTCTATGCCCCCCCGCCGCGGCTGGTGTGCGTGGAGCAGACGCACAACTTCGCCGGGGGCACGGTTTGGCCGCTCCAGCAGCTTCAAGATGTCGCATCGGCTGCGTCCGCGGCAGGACTTGCTACACACATGGACGGCGCCCGCCTGCTCAACGCCAGTGTGGCCACCGGGATCGAAGCCCGCGAGCAGTGTGCCGCCTGCGACAGCGTCTGGATCGACTTTTCCAAGGGCCTGGGCGCCCCTGTTGGAGCCGCCCTGGCCGGAAGCCGCTCCTTCATCGCCGCCGCACGACGTTACAAGCACATGTTCGGCGGAGCCATGCGGCAGGCAGGCATCATCGCCGCCGGGGCCCTCTACGCCCTTGAGCACCACGTACAGCGGCTCGCCGACGACCACGCCAATGCCCTGCACCTGGCCAGAGCCCTCGCCGATATGCCCGAAATCGACCTGGTCGGCGGGCTGCCGCAGACGAACATCGTCTTCTTCGCCGTTTGCAAGCCCGGTCTCGACGCAGGAGCCTTCACCTCCGCCTGCCGCGAGCGGGGGCTCGATTTGTCCCTGCTGCACGGCCGCGTCCGGGCGGTCACCCACCTCGACGTGACCCGGGAGCAGATCAACCAGGCCATCGGCGTGATCCGCCAGGTGATCGGCTGAGCGGAACCTGCCGCCCCTGCCTAGATTGGGAGAGATGCCTTATTGGACTGCCGAGCGCCGGAGCGTTACCACCGCGCGCCGCGGACCGCGCCCGCCCCGGCCGCCGCG
>JBGTBZ010000672.1:0-1544 GCA_041749155.1 Phycisphaerae bacterium | reverse complement strand
AAGGGGGTGGCGTTTTCGCTCGAGCCCAAGACCATGAAGAACGGGACGCGGATTGCGTTTGCGGTTGATCCGACGGGATACAAGATCGAGCTGATCGAGCGGCCCGAGGCGGCCTGACGGGTGGGCGTTCGGTGAGCCGGGAGGCGGTGCTCGCGGCTGCTGCGTCGCATATCGCGTCGGGGGCGTTCGCGGGCGATCTGGCACGCCGGGTGGCGTTTGCGACCGAGAGCCCGGAGGCTGATAGCGGGCCGGTGCAGCGGCGTTATCTGGAGGCGGAGATCGGGCCGACGCTCGAACGGTTGGGCTTCTCGGTCGAGGTGGTGGAGAACCCGGCTGAGGCGCGGGCGCCCTTGATTCTGGCGGAGCGGCATGAGGGCGACCACCTCGCCACGGTGCTCACTTACGGGCACGGCGATGTCCTGGGCGGCATGGCGGGCGACTGGGCTGATGGGCTCGAGCCATTCCGCCTGGTGGTTCGGGACGGCCGGCTTTACGGGCGCGGGACTGTCGACAACAAGGGGCAGCACAGCATCAATCTGGCGGCAGTGGGCCTGGTGCTGAAGGCGCGCGGGCGGCTCGGGTTCAACCTCAAGGTGCTGCTGGAGATGGGCGAGGAGCTGGGCTCGCCGGGCCTGGCGGAGGTCGTGCGGGCGAATGTCGGGAAGCTCGCGGCCGACGTGCTCATTGCCTCGGATGGGCCGCGGATCGCGGCGGGGAGGCCCACGATCTTCCTGGGCTCGCGCGGGGCGTGCAACTTCGATCTCGTCTGCGCCTTGCGCGATGGCGCGCATCATTCGGGCAATTGGGGCGGTCTTTTGGCCAATCCTGCGATCCGGCTGACCCAGGCGCTGGCCAGCATCACCGACGCTCGCGGGCGCATCCGGATCGGGGAGTGGGTGCCGCAAGGGCTGCTGCCGGAGGTCGAGGCGTTGACCTGGGAGCTGGTGCTCGAGCCGGAGCCGGGTGATCCGGTTATCGATCCGGACTGGGGCGAGGCGGGCCTGACGCCACCGGAGAAGGTCTATGCGTGGAGCAGCTTCGAGATCCTGGCGATGACGGCGGGGCGGCCTGCCGCGCCGGTGAACGCGATTCCGGGCGAGGCGCGGGCGCATTGCCAGCTTCGCTATGTGAAGGACATCGATCCTGCCCGCATCTTGCCGGCCTTGCGTGAGCATCTCGATGCGCAAGGGTTCGGCGACATCGAGATCGTGCCCGCGCGCAAGGGGTTCTTTCAGGCGACGCGCACTGATCCGGACAATGCGTGGGTGGCGCTGGCCCGGCGATCGATCGAGGCGACGACTAGCAAGCGGCCGGCCGTTCTGCCGAGCTTCGGCGGCTCGCTGCCGAACGAGGTTTTCGCCGACATCCTGGGCATGCCCACGGTCTGGATCCCGCATTCGCACCCGGCCTGCTCGCAGCATGCGCCGAACGAGCACATGCTGGAGAGCGTGGCAGCGGAGGGGTTGGCGATCATGACGGGGCTTTTTTGGGATATCGGCGCGTCTCGATAGGGGAAGAAATGTGGGGAGGGTGACCCTTGTAAC
>JBGTBZ010000671.1:0-5141 GCA_041749155.1 Phycisphaerae bacterium | reverse complement strand
GCAACGCCAGCGCCCAGGCGATGGCGGTGGCGGTGCGCGGGCTCTCGACGGGCCGGGTGGACCGCAAGCTGATCCGCCACGTGATCCTGCGGGAGTTCTGGTGCGGGCTGCTGACCGGAATCGTGATCGGGGTGATCACCGCGGTCATCGCTTTCTTCTACTACACCAGCGGCCCCGGCGGCAGCGCGTGGCAGGCGATGGGGCTGGGGACAATCGTGTTCTTCGCGCTGCTGATCAACCACGCGCTGGCGGCGGTGACGGGGGCTGGCGTGCCCTTCCTGATGAAGCGCCTTGGCTTCGACCCCGCCCAGTCGGCCACCATCTTCGCCACAACCATCACCGATGTGGTGGGCTTCTTCGCCCTGCTGGGCCTGGCGGCTTTGACGGCGGTGAGGTTCGGGCTCCTTTGAGGCAGGACGCATGGCCGAGCGACACCGCTGTGCCTGGGCGACAACGCCGCTGGGAATCCGCTACCACGACGAGGAGTGGGGCGTGCCGCAGCACGATGACCGGGTGCTGTTCGAGTTTCTCATCCTGGAGGGCGCGCAGGCGGGGCTGTCGTGGGAGACGATTCTCCGCAAGCGCGAGAACTACCGCCGCGCGTTCGAGGGGACGATCGCGGGGCTGGCGATTTTGGCGGCGTTCCTGCCGGTGGTGAGCGCCGTGGGGGGCAACGCCAGCGTGCAGGCGATGGCGGTGACGGTGCGGGGCCTTTCAAACCGCGGCATCGACCGGCGGCTGATTGTGCAGCTTCTGATGCGCGAGCTGAAGGTCGGCGCGGTGGCTGGGGCGTGCATCGGGGCGCTGCTGTTCGTGATCGCGATGGCCTACAGCGGGCCCGAGCTGGGGGCGCCCCGCGCGTTTCGGCTGGGACTGGTCGTGGCGGTAGCGATGCTGGCGAACGTGACGCTAGGCTGCGTGGTGGGGACGTCGGTGCCGATGATCATGCAACGTCTGGGCTTCGACCCGGCCCAGAGCGCGACGATTTTCACGACCGCCACGACGGACGCCGTGGGCTTTTTGCTGCTGCTGACCCTCGCGGCGACGTTTCTTCTGTAGCCGGGCGCCGAATCGGAACGGGCTCACCGCGTAGCTCGCCAGACCTGGCATTTTGGGCGGCGGTGAGCATCGGGATTGCAGCCCGGTCTCTCCACTTTTACACGGCTTGCGTTAGGGGTGCCGCCCATGTATAAGCTGGCGGCTCTGGGCCATTCAGGTTCAGATGGAGGAGGCACTGTGCGAAATATAGATTTGGCGCGCACGCGGCGCGTGTCAATTTGTACTGTTTCGGCGCACTTGGAGTCGCTTGAGCAGCGTGTGCTGCTGGCCGGGGAGGCGGTGACACATTTCATACTGGTTAACGCGCAGACTGACCAGCTCATTGGGGAGTTGGTTGACGGCGCGGTAATCAACTTCGAGGCGTTGGGAACGAACAAGCTGAATGTGATCGCCGAGACCGCAGGCGATACCCGGAGCGTGCGTTTCGGGCTCGATTCAAAGGCTAACTTCCGCACGGAGAACTCGGTTCCCTTCACGCTTGCCGGCGACGCCAACGGCGACTACAAGCCTTGGACGCCATCGCTCGGCACGCACACGCTCAAGGGCACGCCCTTCAGCGGCTCCGACGCCACCGGCACGGTAGGCACGGCCCTTCAGATCAGCTTCCTGGTCGTGGATGAGCCGGTGGGCGACCCCGTGGAGCTTCAAGCGTCCGCGTCGTCTATCAGCTTCGGAGATGTCATCGCAGGCTCGTTCCAGGAGGTGATGCTTACGCTCTGGAACCCCGAGGAGCCTGGAGGCGCTTCGCTGACCCTCCAGTCCACGGGCATCTCCGGATCGAGTGTTTTCAGCGATGACTACAGCGATGCGCCCCTGATTCTCGGGCCGGGGCAGGACACGACGCTGAAGGTGCGCTTCGCCCCGACCGGCGAGGGGAGTTTCAGCGGCTCGTTGAACATCCTCCACTCCGGAATCAACAATCCCCTCTCGATCGCTCTTAGCGGCAGCGGCGTTGTCTCCAACCACGCGCCGGTTCTCGCTCCCGTTGGCAACAAGACCATCGCCCCCGGCGCATTCCTGAGCATCACCATCTCCGCGACCGATGCCGACGGCGACGTGCTGGCACTCTCCGCCGCAGGCCTTCCGAGCTGGGCCGCCTTCACCGACCACGGTGGGGGAAGCGGAACTCTGCTTCTGAGCCCGCCGGCGGGCGTCTCGGGCACCTTCAGCGGCCTGACAATCACGGCCACCGACGACGGCGATCCGGTGATGAGCGACAGCGAGACGATAAGCGTGACCGTCTCGGACAACAGCGTGATCGTCCACAGCCTGACGCTGTACAATGCCGATACGGATCAGCCGATCGGCACCCTGGTTGACGGGGCGGTGATCAACTACCAGGCGATCGGAACCAAGAAGATCAACGTACAGGCGGAGGCGTCCAGCTCGACCGAGAGTGTCCGCTTCGCGCTGGACTCCAACAGCAACTTCCGAACGGAGAACTCCGCCCCCTACACCCTGGCGGGCGATAGCAACGGCGACTACAAGGCCTGGACCCCCTCCATCGGCACGCACACGATCCGCGCCACCCCCTATAGCGGCGACAACGCCAGCGGGACGGCAGGCGTTTTCGTCCAGATCACGTTCCAAGTCATCGACGAGCCGGTGGGCGACGACGTCGAGCTCACCGCGTCGGTGACCAGCATCGACTTCGGCGACGTCCTGGTCGGCGGCTTCGTTGAGGCGACGGTCACGCTCTCGAACCTCGAGCCGCCGGAGGGCCTCTCCGTCACGGTTCAGGGCACGGATCTTTTCGGCTCCTTCGCCTTCAGCGATGATTTCAACGACTCCGCCGGCGTCACCCTGGCGCCCGGGCAGAGCACGCTTGTCAAGGTCCGCTTCACCCCTACCCTCGAAGGGCCTGTCTCCGGCACGCTGAGCGTACGCCATACGGGCACGAACAATCCGCTGTCAATCGCCCTTTCGGGCAGGGGCACGGTTTCCAATCACGCTCCGGTGCTCGGCTCAATCGGCAACCGAACCCTCGACCCCGGCACCACGCTGAACATCGCCGTCTCCGCCACCGACGCTGATGGCGACCAGATCACCCTCTCCGCCGCGAATCTGCCGGCCTGGGCTTCCTTTACCGACCACGGCGGGGGAAGCGGCACGCTGGTGCTGAGCCCGCCGGTGGGGACGACCGGCAGCTTCTCCGAGCTGCAGATCACGGCGACCGACGACGGCGATCCGGTCATGAGCGACAGCGAGAGCTTCAGCGTTACCGTCGCCGACAACAGCGTCGTGGTTTACAGCCTTACGCTGATCAACGCCGACACCGACCAGCCGGTCGGGACGCTGGTAAACGGCGGGCAAATCAACTTTGCGCTGGCGGGCAGCAACAAGCTGAACATCCGCGCTGACACTTCCGCCGGGACCGTCAGCGTCCGGTTCGGTTACGACTCCAACAACAACTTCCGCACCGAGAACTCGAAGCCCTTCGCCTTCGCCGGCGACACCAACGGCGACTACAAGGCCTGGACACCCACGCTGGGCGCCCACGTCTTGTCCGCGACCCCCTTCTCCGGCTCCAGCGCCTCGGGCACCGCCGGGCCGAAGCTGACGATCAACGTCACAGTGGTCGAGGGGGCCTACCTCGTCGCCAGTCCGGCCAATCCCAGCTTCTCCGTCGCCCAGGGCGGCACCATCGGCGGCGGGTCCATCACGCTCAGCGCTGAGGACGGTGCCCCGGGTGTGGCTTACACCGCCACCTCCAACTCGCTGTGGCTGACGCTGGGCGCCGGCTCCGGCACGACGGCGGATCATCCGTTGGTCGTGGGCGTGAATACGTCCGGGCTGGCCATCGGCACGCATGTCGGCTACATCACCGTCACATCGCCCACGCACGGCGGCGTCCGCATTCCAGTGACGCTCAACGTCACAGGCGCGTTCATTGCCGACCAGGTGCACCTCTCCTTCGTGCAGGACCCCTCCACGACCCTCAGCGTCGTGTGGCGCACCATGAACGCCGGCACGCAGCCCCTGGTCGAGTACCGCGCCCTCGGTGAAGGCACCTGGCTCTCTACGAGCGGCGCCATCCGCAGCTCCGGCACCTCCGGCCAGCTCTTCGAGACGCTCCTGAGCGGCCTCTCCCCCGCCACCACCTACGAGTACCGCGTCCGCGGCGATGGCGGGACCTGGAGCCAGATCTACACCACCCGGACGATGCCCGCCATGGGCCCGGCGGACTTCAGCGCCATTTATTTCGCGGATACGGGGCTGATCGGCCGTACCGACGGCCTGGACACGGGCACCGCGCAGGCGATCGCCGAGATCCAGCGGCTGGCGCCCGACCTTCTGCTGGCGGGCGGGGATTACGCTTACTTCAACACCGACGGTCGCTTTGGAACGCTGGAGAACACGATCGACGCCTGGTTCAACCAGAACCAGCCGATTTTCTCAAGCATCCCGGTGATGCCAACGTATGGCAACCACGAGGTGCTCCTGGGCGAGGGATACTCTCAATGGGCCGCCCGTTTCGCCACGCCGGATGGGTGGAACGATCGGCAGAACTACTCCTTCGACGTCGGCGACGCCCACTTTGTCTCGATCATGGCGGTGTCGGACACCGCCGCCCTCTCCACGTCGAGCTTCAACTGGCTGGTGAGCGACCTGGCCGCCGCGCAGGCGGCGGGGCGCAAGTGGATCATCCCCTTCTTCCACGTCTCGCCGTTCTCGGATGGCAAGAGCCACCCGTCGAACCTGGCGCTGCGGGCGCAGCTCGGGCCGGTATTCGAGCAATACGGGGTGAAGGTGGCGCTGATGAGCCACGACCAGAACTTCGAGCGCACTTACCCGCTCGCCGGCGTGGCCGACAACATCACCCGCACTTCCACCGCCCTCACCGGCTATGGCGAGGGCGACGGCGTCACCTGGCTGAAGGTCAGCCCCGCCGGAAAGCTCAGCAACAAGAGCGGCGTCGACAACTTCTCCAAGTTCCAGACGCATCCCGCCCCGTTCTGGACGGCGGTCCGCGACGACACGATGCATCACTTCTCGCGGCTGATATTCTCCGCCGACGGGACGCTGCGCGTCGAGACGTACGGCTTCCACGGCGACGGCTCGCCCGTGATCCTCATGGACAG
>JBGTBZ010000670.1:0-6736 GCA_041749155.1 Phycisphaerae bacterium | reverse complement strand
GTTCTCCGCTGCCCAGCGCGCCTGCCGGGCCGCCACGAGCTGCCGGGCCGACGAGCCGCCGGCACTCTGGATCAGCCGCTCCAGGGCCGCCTGCTGGTTCGCGATCTCCTCGTCCGTCGCATTGCCCAGCTCCTGCTGCTTCAGCAGCGCCTGGAGCTTGTTGAACTCGTCGATAATCTGCCGAGCCGCCTGGACGCTTCCCGCCGCCGCTGTCAGAACACGCGTTTCTTCCTGCATTCCCTCCTCGATCAACTGCTGCCGAAGCTGTGTCCCGGCCGCCCCGGCGTTGAAGGCCTCGGCCGCCGCCTGCGGCGGATGGACGCTCACCAGGCCCACCCACAGCACCTGGATGCCAAGCCGCTCGCTCTCCACCGCCGCTTTGAGCCGCCCGAAGATCGCCGAGGCAATCTGCGGACGCGAAATCCCGATCGCAGCGTCTATGTCGTGCTTGAGCATCTCCCGAGTTACTGCGCTGCTGGCAAGCTGCCGCAGACGCTGCTCGGGCTCCTGAGCGCTGGTCGCGTAGTCTAGAAGCGTCTGCTCGTCGATCTTCCACTGGATCAGCACATCTGCCGCCGCCAGCGCGATCGGAGGGGCGCCCGTAGCGCGGGCCCCCGTCTGCGGGTTCTGCGGGGCGACAATCGCGCCAGAAAGGCCGCGGCCCACGTCCCCCGTCGGGCCCACCGGGTCCTGCGGATCGGTTAGATCCATACCGCCGCGGCTGGTTCCGCCGGCGACGAGCAGCAGATTCTCGTAGTCCGCGTGCTGGTTGCTCCACAGCAGGGCCGTCTCGACGTGAAGCTCGTCGTGCGAGCCCACCACCATCTCGTTGACCCGCGTCACCTCGTACTTATCCACCATCGCCAGCGGCCACGGCCACTTGAATTGCACGCCCGGATCCAGTGGCTTCTGGCGCAGCTCGCCGAAGCTTGTCACCAGCGCCCGCTCGTGCGGCTCAACGATCACCAGGCTGCTCATCAGCACCAGCACGCTCACGCCGAACAGCACCAGCCATCCAAAGCTCCTGGAGAGCAGCCGCCAGAACCAGCTACGCGTGATCTCGAATCCAAACTGATAGTTCACCGCCTCGTTCAGGCTCTGCACCACGTCCGACGGGCTGGCCAGCAGGCTCAGCAGCCTCGAATCAAACGCCGGCCGCGGCTCCTCGCCGGGAACCTTCGGGCGATACAGGTCAAGGATGATGTTAAGCAGGAACTCCAGGCCCACCAGCAGCGCAAACAGCGGCACGATGTAACGCACGATGCCGTTCACCGTGTCCACACCCAGCGCCGCGGCGCCGGCGGCCACCGCCATCAGGCCGAAGATGTACACCGTGCCGATGAGGTAAACCGCTCCGCCACGCAACACCGCCCAGGCGGGATTGCTGCTCATGCCAAGCAGGTAACGCCCCAGCACGAAGCCGACGAAGGCGAAGCCGGCAAACAGCCCCGCAAGGTACCGGGCGTGCGGCAGCTCATATGCCGACATTGGCTGCATCGCAGATTGCAGCCCGAAGAACCCGCGCCACGCCAGCAGGATGCCCAGCAGGATCGCCGCCGCAGGCAGCACCCACTTGTAAACCCGGTTCAGCCTGCGGGCCGCCGGGCGCGCGTCCGCCTCTGTGGCGAAAATCGTCCGTTCCGACTCCCCGGTGCGGCGGGCCGACTCAAGCTCGTAATCCTCGATCGTCTTGTAGCGACGGAACGCCGTAACCACCAGCACCGCCAGCCACAGGATGACACCGTAAAGGGCGATCGTGAAGACGCTCAGCAGCGGCAGTGGCCATCCGCCCCGCTCGCCGGTGGCTACCGTCCCCAGGATCAGCGCCACCAGCGCCAGCAGCACCTGCATCGCCAGCCCCCACCAGGCCGCGGTGGTTGCACGCTGGTGCATTCGCAGATCGTTCTCGGGTCGGGCCGGGCCCGCGTAAGTGGGAGTTTGCTTTGCCATTTCGCCGATAGTGCGTTTTAAGTTGGCTTCCAGACCCCGCCAGCCGCGGGGTGAGAGGGGCCGGGTGACAGGAGTTTCCTGCGGGCGTACCAGGCGGTACGGCAGACCGACACAAGACCCGCCCTGATCCGGCAGCACAAGGCCCGGGCCAAGCCCGGTTGCGCTGCCACAATCACCCATGTCTCTGCGCAGAACAATCCGTGCGTTCTGCGGTCCTGGCCAAGGTCCTGCCTGAAACAGGCAGATGCCATCCGATTGAAACGTCCGCCGATCCTTGAGGGTTCAGGGGAATCGGCCGTACCGGCAGCGGACCGACGCCCATTTTTCCTGACTGCGTCGATGGGCCAGCCAACATTCCCTTGCAGACGGTTCGCCGGACCAGATCCGGAGGGCGTCAAGCACTAAATTTCCGTCCCGACGGTAGGCAGCGGCCAAAAGTGAAGCAACCATCCTCCCGCAGCCCGTAATGTCAGACCTTGCCTGCTGGGCCCTCCTGAAGGCCCTGCCAGCCCCGCAGTCGCTAAACCGCCCCTTCAACCGTAATCCTCATGATCGGTCAACTCATCGCGGTCACGCGCAACACCTTCATCGAGTCGATCCGCCAGCCATTTTACGTGGTCTGGGTGTCGGTGGTGACCCTGCTGATCATCCTCTCCCCATACCTCTCCGGCTATACCTTCGACAACGACAACCTGTTCGCCCTTGAGCTGGAGCTTTCGGCCCTCCTGACCGGCGGGCTCGTCCTTGCCGCCTTCACCGCCTCGGGGGTCATCAGCCGCGAGATCGAGAATCGCACAGCCCTGATGGTCATCAGCAAGCCGATTCCCCGGCCGGTCTTCATTATTGGCAAGTACCTGGGCATTATGGGATCGCTGATACTGGCCTGGTGGGCCTGGATGTTCATCATGTGCCTGGCCCTGCGGCAGGGGGTCTTCACGACCGTTCGCGATCCGTGGGACTTTCCCGTCCTGACTTTCGGCTCACTCGCCCTGGCCGGGGCATGCGGCATCGCAGTGCTGCGCAACTACCTCTTCCACGAGCACTTCGGCGCCGCCTTCACCAAGTGGCTGGCCGTCCTCCTTCCTCTGGCCTTCGTCACCGTCCTCTTCTTCACGCACAGCTTTGAGCCTCAGAACCCCATCCCCGGGTTTTTCAGCTTCTGGGCCATTTACATGGCGGCCTTCTTCATCCTCCAGGCCGTCTTCGTGTTCGCCGCCGTCGCTACCGCATGCAGCACGCGCCTGGGGCAGGTGCCGACGCTGGCCATCTGCGTGGTGGTCTTCCTGGTTGGCCTCTCCAGCGACTTCTACTTCGGCAAGATCGCCGCGGAAACCAACGCCTGGTGGGCCAACGCCCTTTACGCCGCCATCCCGAACCTGGGCTTTCACTGGCTAACGGACGCCCTCACCAGCGGCACGGTGCGCTTCATGACCATCGCCTACTTCATCCGGGTGTCGATCTACACGCTATTCCTGGTCACTGCGATCCTCGGCCTCGCCGTCGCCCTTTTCCAGACGCGCCAGGCCGCGTGACACGCAGCTTCAAGTCAAAAAAAGGCAGCTTCTCCACACCGGAGAAGCTGCACAATCAGAACCACCCGCTTCTTACGCCATCGCCGCGATCGGCCGGACCGGGGCGGGCGTAATCGTCTCGCGGACCGGGATCGTCTCCTCGACGGGCGTGGCGTCCATCTCCTCGCCCTGACGGACCAGGCGGGCGGAGTTGAAGACGACGACGATGCTCGACAAGGCGTGCAGCACGGCGGCGGTGATGGGGTCAATGAAGCCCGCGACCGCCAGGGCGCCGAAGGTGACGATGAAACCCACGCTGATCGCGATGCCCTGCACGATAACGGCGCCCGCGTTCTTCGCCAGGCGCTGCAGGAAAGGAATGCGGTCCAGCCGGTTGTTCATCAGCGCCACTTCGGCGGAACTGATGGCGATGTCGCTCCCCGCAGCCCCCATCGCCACGGACAAATCGCCCGCGGCAAGGGCCGGGGCGTCGTTCACGCCGTCGCCGACCACCGCCACGATGTGCCCGCGCTCGCGCAGGCCTGCTACGACCTTGAGCTTGTCGGCGGGCAGCACTTCCGCCTGTACGTCGGTGCAATGCGTCTCGGCAGCAACCTTGTTCGCCACACTCCAGCGGTCGCCGCTTACCATGACGATTTGGCGAACCCCTTGTGCCCGCAGCCTATCCACGGCCTCGACCGCGTCGGGACGCACCTTGTCCTCCAGGCCGATCCACCCCAGAAGCCGCCCACCCCGAGCGACGTACAGCAGGCTATACCCCTCCGGCTCCTGATTGCTATCAGTGAGCGTCGTATCGATCCCCTGTTCCGCCAGCCAGTTCGCCCGGCCGACCAGCAACGTTTCGCTGCCGACCTTGCCCCGGACGCCGCGGCCGCTGACCTCCTCGAAGTCCGTCGCCTGCTCCGGCGTAACTCGGGCCCGGGACGCCACTTCCTGCACCGCGCGGGCCGCCGGGTGGTTGGAAAGCTGCTCCACGCTTACGGCCGTCGCCAGCAGTTGCGCCGGCGTCACGCCCTCCACAGGCCCCAGTCGGGTGACGCTCAGCTTCCCGGTCGTGAGCGTGCCCGTCTTGTCCAGCACAACGGCCGACAGGTTCCGCGCCCTCTCCAGCACGCTGACGTTCTTGATCAGGATCCCCAGCCGTGCCGCAGCGGACAGGGCCGCCACCATGGCCGTCGGCGTCGCGAGGATGATGCCCGCGGGGCTGGCGATGACCAGCAGGGCAATCGCCCGGCTCATCTCCTGCGTGAAGAACAGCACGATGGCGGCGATCATCAGCACCACCGGCGTGTGATATGAGGCGTAGCTGTCCGCCAGCCGCTGGGTCGCGGTCTTGGTCTTCTCGGCATGAGCCACGAGCTGCTGCACGCGCCCCAGCGTCGTGTCCTTGCCAGCATGCGTGATGCGAATATCCAGGGCCCCCGAAAGATTCGTCGTGCCCCCGAAGACCTCGTCGCCGTCGGTCTTGTCGACGGGGATCGATTCGCCCGTGATGTTCGCCTGGTTCACCGTGGAGAAGCCGCGGATGACGGTGCCGTCGCCCGGCAGGTTGTCCCCAGGCCGCACGCGGACCACGTCGCCGGGCCGCAGGTCCTTGGCGGCGACCTCCGTTTCAGTGCCATCGGCGTTCACCTTGATGGCCCGGGCGGGTGTCAGGCGCAGGAGGCGCTCGATCGTCTTCCGGGCGCCCAGCGCGGTCCGCGTCTCGATCAGATTCGACAGAATCATGAAGAACGCGATCGCCCCCGCCGTCAGGTACGCCTCGTTCGCGATCGCGGCCACCACCGCCAGGGCTGCCAGGGCATTCATCTGCGTACGGCCGTGCCACAGGTCCTTCAGGGCCCGCCAGACAAGCGGTGCGCCCAGCGTCAGGGCCGCAATGATCGCAATTACGGCGGCGTAGAAGTTGCGGTCGATGACCTCGACCCTGCCCGCCCCGTTCTCGACGATCGCCGGCTCAATTTCCGGGAAGATCAGGTAAGCGATGGCCGCGGCGACGAGGAGTACGCCCCCAAGCAGCGTGAGGATGATTTGTCCGCCGGCACGACCGGCATCATCGTCTGAGACATCTTCGATTCTGGTCTCTGCCATTTTTCCTGGAGTTGTGAACAGGAGTTGGACCGCTGGGCTCCATCCGACAAAACGTCGCGGGATCCCAATCAGGAGGGGAAATATGCTAGGTCATGTCCCGGCGGCGCGCAAACCGTGCGGCCGGTTCGGCTCGAAATGCCCGCGCAGCCAGGCAAAAGCGGCTGTCGGGCCGTCCCGAATGCTACGCGGCCGGAAGAAGGCCGGTTCTGATGGAGCAAAGGCCTACGGCCTGATGCCGCCGGGTCCGCGACCGCCGCGCACGTTCGCCAAGGCCTGCTGGAAACGAGGATCGGCCCGGACCAAATCCTTGATTTCGCGATTCAGCTCGCCCAGACGGCGGGCCGCATCGAGATAGGCCTGCTTGGCGGCGATGACATCCTGCTGCCGAGCGATCACGTCGGCCTCCATCCGTCCCAGGATTCCGCGGAGCTCAAGGATTCGCTTGGCAAGGGTTTCCAGCCGCTGCTGGGGAATCACGCCGTTCCGATAATGATTCGCAAGGGCTGCCAACTCGTCCTCGGTCTTCCAAAGCTCTGCCCGGGTCGCGAGATAGGCTGAGTCCCGCGTCAGGGTGTGGACGACCCGCTGGCGAAGCAGGCGGTATTCATCCCGAACATTCAGCCAATCTTGGCGGGCCTGCTGCATTTCCGGCCGCGCCCGCAGCTCGCGGGTGATCTCGGCCTTGATCCGTGTGAGCTCCGATTGAGGCCCCCCCAGCGCGGTTGCCGGCAAAGCCAAGAAAGCGCCCAGGCAAGCCGCCACCGCCAGCGCGCCGCAGCGGCGGGAGAATCCCGATTTCATCGCGACTTGCCGCATCACGCGCTCCTTCCAAGCCCTTTCGTGGCCTCCCAGGCTTGTAACCGAGCCTCAATGTACCGAAACTATCGGCTGGAGGCCACCCCTTCTACGTGGTGAGGCAAGGGGTATTTAGGGTCATCGGCCAATGGAGTCCCGGACTCCAGTTGGCCGGCCAGACCGATCGGGGGCGGAACCAGCCAGGGACGCATATTGGCCCATCACGAGGGACATCCCGAACCACCCGCCCCTCCTGTTCGGCCAGAGCCCATCGACGCTGGGGCCTCGGAAACCGAGGGATGGTGGCCCACACCGCCGGCGGAGCAGGATGGCTTCAACAGCCCGCGTCGCTGGGCGGGCCGGCTCGC
>JBGTBZ010000669.1:0-1633 GCA_041749155.1 Phycisphaerae bacterium | reverse complement strand
CAGGCGCTCTCCCCGCCGCGCAACGGCCAGCAGGGCGATCCCGTAGCGTTCGGCCAGTCGCAGCGTGCGGAGCGAATGGCCGGCCATCATCGCATCAGGCAGCACGACTGCCTCCATGAGGGTGATGTGCTCGGCCTCGAGATGCTCGCGATCCAACTCTCCCAGCCCGCTGATCGACAGCCCCAGCTTCTTGGCTGGCTTTTCGAGCTCGCCGGGAGCGGCTTCCATCAGCAGTATGTCGTTGGCTTGCAGGCGCTGGTAGCCGCGCACCGGGCTGATGACGTGTTCTCCGCGAGCCAGCCCGACGAGGGTGTACTCGATCTTCTCCAGCGCGGCATGCAACTCCCTTAGCGGCTGGCCCACGAGGCCTGATTCCTTGCCCACCGTCAGCTCCAACAGGTAATTCTCGATTTCGAACAGGTCCTCGGGAGAGGATTCTCCCTTGCGGTCCGGAAGCAGCCACCGGGCCAGCAGGGCAGCGACGAACGTGCCCGTCAGCACGAGGCCGATTCCTACGGGGGCAAAGTCGAACATGCCGAAGCTCTCCCCCAGCTCCGCCTTGCGGTACGTTGCGATGATGATGTTCGGCGGTGTGCCGATGAGCGTGACCAGCCCGCCCAGCAGGGATCCGAAGGCAAGGGGCATGAGCAGGCGCGAAGCTGGAAATCCGTTGTCCCGGGCGATGCGGATCGCCACCGGCAGCAGCAGAGCAAGCGCCCCCACGTTGTTCATGAACGCCGAGCTGACCGCCACCACCAGCGTCAACGCCACTGTCTGCAGAAACGCCCGATTCCCGATCCGAGTCACCTGAGCCGCGATCCAGTCAACCACGCCTGCCGCCTCCAGGGCGCGGCTGATCACCAGCACCGCCGCGACCGTGATCACCGCGGGATGGGCAAAGCCGTTGAACGCCTCCTCCCCAGGCACAAGCCCCAGCATCACCGCCGCCACCAGCGCCATGGCGGCCACCACGTCGTATCGCCAGCGACCCCACACAAACAGCGTCAGCGTGGCGGCCAACAGGATGAAGATCTGTACGTAGGCGGGCATGAGGCTTTGACCCCTTTCGATGGCGAGGGCAGGATAGCAGCGCCGCCCGGGCGACCCTTCGGCGTAGCCCACTTGCCATGCCCCACCCGCGCCCCATGCTCCTGCAACATCGCACCGGCATCGACCATGTCGCCCGGGGCCTGCGATGGCTCCTCGCTGCCGGCCTCGTGCTTGCGGGGCTATGGCTGCTGGTGTTGGGTCCGCGCGACCGCGAAGCCATCCCGGAGGATCGCGTCGTCATCGATTACTGGGAGAAATGGTCGGGCGTCGAGGCCGACACCATGCGGGCCATCGTGGATGAGTTCAACGCCACCATCGGGGCAGAACAAGGCATCTACGTTCGCTTCCTCTCCATGGCGGCGGTGGACCAGAAGACACGCATCGCCACCGCCGCGGGCGTTCCGCCGGACATCGCGGGGATCTGGAGCGATCGGCTCGCACAGCTTCATGCCATGGACGCCCTGGAGCCTCTGGACGACCTGGCCGCCGCGGCGGGGCTGACGCGGGGGTATTACAAGCCGGTTTTCTACGACGATTGCGTGCAGGAGGGCCGCCTCGTCGCCCTGCCGACCACGCCCGCCAC
>JBGTBZ010000668.1:0-5654 GCA_041749155.1 Phycisphaerae bacterium | reverse complement strand
CGGCGAACTGGCCACCCCGGCGGCGCAGGCGGCCGTCGGCATCGGCGATGAACGTCGGCGGCCGGTCGCAGTTCCAGGCCGGCCTTGACCAGACGATGCACTGGCGGCATGCCCGACCTCTCGCTTTCGACCGACGGAATGGCGATTCACTACGGGCTGGATCGGTGGCCGTTGATCAGCTACGCCCCCTCAATTGCCCGGACCACCGCCGCGCCCTCGGCGGGGCTGAGCTGGTGGTAGGCCCAGAGCCACCAGCCGCTCGTCCTGAACCCGAGCCTCCTCGCCCACAGCCGGAGGGGCTGGTTGCCATCCATGAACCAGCGTACGCTGACCCGATGGGCGGCCTCGTACGGGTCCGGCGGACCTGGGACGTAGCTATACGGCTGCGTGACTTGCCCAGCGTACAACAGCCCCGAGGTCTCGATGTCTGGGACCATCACCCAGTCGCCGACGCGGATCGCGGCAAAGGCCCGGAGCTGTTGCTGAGTCTTCTGCGGCAGGCCATCGAAGGTGTAGCAGTTGGCCCGAGCGTCAGCCCGTTCTGCCGCCGGGCGCCGCAAGTCCCCCGTGTCTGGCCATCCGATCCGGGCGATGTCGTTGGCCAAGCAGAACGGCAGCGCATTCATCACCCGGCCGACTGCCAGCGACGGCCCCTCGACGAAGCACTCCGGACGGTCCTTGCGGTCGTGGAGGGTCGGGCCGTTGGCTCGCACGAAGTGGACGTCCACATGAATCTCCACACGGTTTTCGGTCGCCTGGCCGACGCGTCACGTGGCCGCCAAGACCTCGTCCAGCGTCCGGGCCACCCGGTAGGTCGCCGGTCGTTCGTGGCCGGCGGCCAGGGCGGCGAAGTGGGCCTTGCCGCAGTCGATCTTCCGCTTCTCGCGGCCGCGTAGCTCCGGGGCGAACAGGTCCGCTTTGGTCTCGACGATGAAGTACAACCGGTCCTCCCCGTCCCGCTCGACCAGCACCGCCCAGTCCGGCTCGTAGTCCCCCAGGGGCGTCGGCACCCTGAACTCCTTCGGCAGCTTGGCGTAGAGCTTCACCGTCGTCTTCTCGGCGATCAACTCCCGCAGGAATGCCCGCTCCACCTCGGAGTCAACGGGCACCGGGTTCATGGCGGAGCGGTCGTCGGCCTCCATCAGCCGCGTCAGGTCACGCTCAAACTCGGCATCGAACAGCGTCTGCGCCCACACGGCCCCGCTCCGCTCGTAGCGGATGCCATCCACCATCGCCGCCTGCTTCTGCTCCTCGATCGCGTCACCGACCAGGCGGATCACGGCCTGGGGGTTACGGCGAAGCTCGGCGGCCCGGCCGCTCTCCGTCAACACGGCCGCGACCGTCGCCCGCGTCAGCCCCGTCCGCTCCTGGAGGAGACCCAGGACGTCGGGCACCGGGACCCCGACCTCGTCCACGTACCTGGTCTCGGTCTCAATCTCCTCGGACATCTCCACGCCGCTACGCTGGACGTCGATCTCGCCCGTCACCCACTGGACGCGTGCCCGCTCAACTGGCCCATGTGTCCGCAGCGCCCGCACGCAGGAGTCGATGAGCTTCCGGGAGTCGAAGTCCACCCGGTACACCGTCCGATCCCGGACCCGTTCCCACAGCTCGCGGAAGGCCTGGGACTCGATGACCGCCCGCTGGGGCCGCACCTTCCCCTTCTCGTCGGCATCGACCACGTCCAGCCGCCTGCCGGCACGGTCGCGGAGCAAGGCCACCACCGCCGCGTTGTCGGCCTCGAAGCCCTCCGGCACCTCCACCTTGTCTTCCTTCAACGCCCGCCGCAGGGTGTCAGTCACCTGGCCCTTGTGGTCGAGGTAGCCCTTGTCCTGCAAGGCCGCGTGAAGCTGCTCCGAGGCCTCCTGGCCAATCGGGTCGCCGGCGGCGTCCCGGAGGCGGGCGAACTCGTGCGGCTCGATCCGGCCGAAGACGACGCCCTCCTCCTCGTACTCCTTCTGGAGCCGGTCGGCGAAGTCGGTGAAGCTCTCGCCGGCCACGACGGTCAGGACGTTGAGGTCCTCGTCCCGGACCCGGGCGCCGTCGTCGCCGACGCAGATGCGCAGGCCCCGCCCCAGGGTCTGCCGGCGCTGCCGCTCGGTGCCCATCGCCCGGAGGCTGCAAATCTGGAACACGTTCGGATTGTCCCAGCCCTCGCGCAGGGCCGAGTGGGAGAAGATGAACTTCAGCGGCTCGTTCAGGCTCAGCAGCCGCTCCTTGTCCTTCATGATGAGGTCGAAGGCCTCCTGGGCGTCGCGGCTGTTCAGCGACCTGGCGGTCTCGGCCGTGTCCTTCAGCCGGCCCTTGGGGTCGCGGGCGAAGTAGCCGTCGTGGACCTGCTCCACCGGCGTGTCCCGCTCGATCTCCCCGAAAAGCGTGGCGTACCTGGGGTCGGTGAGCTTGCGGCCGTAAATCTCCTCGAAGGCCAGGGCGAGCCGCCCCGGACCGGGGTTCCCGTCCTCGTCGTACAGGCGGTAGTCGGCCACCGCATCGACGAAAAACAGCGTCAAGACCTTGATGCCCAGCGGCCGGCGCACCAGCTCCTTGTCGAGGTGGGCCGTCACCGCCCGCTCCATCAGCATCCGGTCGAACGTGTTCGAGTCGATCCCCCCGTACGTGTCGCCTCTGCTCAGCCACTTCGTCTGGCCGGGCAGCCGCAGCTCGATCATCTCCTGGCCCCGGCCGCCGCGGACCTCGCCCAGCCGGACGTTGCGGTAGATGTCGCGGTGCGTCTCCTGCTCCAGGTCCTCGTTGCCGTAGAGCGTCCGTGTGGTCCGCACGACGCCGCCCTTGGGCGTGGCGACGTCCAGCTCGATCGCAGCCTGCGGGCCGCTGCCTTTCTTGGTTTTGACGCCGACGAGCCGCACGTACGGCTTGTTGTGGGCCGCCTTGGCCGTGGCCGCCGCCACCTCGATCCGCTTCACCAGGCGCCGCTGGAACGCCTCGACGGCGTCAAGCCGGAACACCTCGTGGACCTTCCTCAGGTGCGTCGCCGAGTACCGCAGGATCGCCAGCGGGTTCAGGCCCTTGATGGCCTTGGCCCCGGCGCCGTCCTCGCCGCCCTCAACGCTCTGCGGCTCGTCGATCACCACCACCGGGTTCGTGCCCCGGATCAGGTCGATCGGGCGATCGCCCCCCGTCTTCTCGTGGGGCTGATACGCCACACGGCTGGGGTCGGCGTAGATCGCCTGCACCGTCGTCACCAGCACCCGCACGTTGCGGCTGACGGCGAAGTCCCGGACCCGCGACAGGTCCGCCCCGTCGTACTCGTGGTACTCCATGGCGACGCCGTCGTAGAGGCCCCTGAAGTGGTCCTTGGTGATGGCCAGGCTCTTCAGCACGCCCTGCTTGATCGCCACCGACGGCACGACCACGACGAACTTCGTCCAGCCGTACCGCTTGTGCAGCTCAAGCATCGTCCGCAGGTACACGTAGGTCTTGCCCGTGCCAGTCTCCATCTCGACGGCGAAGTCCAGGGCGTCGATCGCCGTGTCCTGCCTCAGGCCGTTCCGCAACTGCACTGCCCGCAGGTTCGCCAGCAGCTCGTCGGGCGGCAGCCGCAGCGCGTTGGCGTAGCCGCTGTCGGGCGTGTCGAACAGCCGACCCTGGTCCGCCGCGACACCCACCTTCGGCACCGCCACGGTGAACAGCGACTCCCCGACCTCCTGGCCCGTGAAGAGGTCGCACACCGCGTTGATCGCGGCGTGCTGGAAGTCGAGGTCCGGCTCGAACTGGAGCTTCATCACCATGGCGCCGGCTCCTCAGATGCTCCGCACTCGGACGGGTGCCTTCGCCGGCATCTGCTGCCGGAGGTTCTCGACCAGGTTCACCTTGATGGCGTCGCTGCCGCCGAACGCCGCATCGCGGAAGAGGACGGTCACCTCCCCCTCGACGCCCAGCTCCTTCACGATCTGGGCCATCGCCTTGGCCAGGGTCTCGCCGCCGGCGCGGGTGATGGTCTCGGCGAAGCAGGCCAGCAGCGTCCCGCCGCCAGCGACGTACACGGTCTTGCCGTCGACCGTCCGCTCCTCGACCTTCCCGTCGAGCGGCAGGCCCAGGTTGAGCATCGCGCCCCAGAGAAGGTCGGCGTCGGCACGGTCGGCCTTGACGGCCTCGACGTTCTCGCGGATCAGCCGCTCGCTCTCGCCGGGTTCGAGGGCGTCAGTAGTCGGGGCCTCCCAGGCCTTGACGTTGGCCGTGTCCAGCTTGAAGACGCGGAAGCCGGTGTCCCCGTGCCACATCGGGTTGGCCTCCTTGACGTTCGCCGCCGCCCGCCGCAGCCGCTCCTTCGTCAGGTCGGCGATCGTTGGGTAGTCCTTGCTGCCCGTCGGCTCGGGCAACTGCACGAGCACGTAACGCCGGTCGCCGCCATCGGCGGCGTTCTGCTCCATCACCGCGTGGCCCGTCGAGCCGGAGCCGGCGAAGAAGTCGAGGACGATGTCACCCGGGCGACTGAACCAAGCCACGAAATCCGTAGTAAGGCGAACGGGCTTTGGATTGTCGAAAACGATCCCCCACTCAGCGAACATGCGGTCGTCGGCCGCGCCGTACCGCACGACCGACGCGATGTTCTCGTTCATGTTCTCGCGGAGAAGGTACTTGCGCCGTGGCTGTGTTGTCTCGTCTACGCCGAAGATGATCTGGCCGGCGTCGAGCAGCGACTTCATGGTTGCCGATGGGTTCCGCCAGCCTCGATCTGGGACCGGACATGCCTTCTTGGTCTTAGGATGGACAAGTGGAACCTGATAGTCTGGCGGCGCGACCTTCTTGTTGGGCCACGCCATCGAGACCGCCTGGAATGGCTCGCCGTTTTCATCCAGCTTGCTGTACGCCTTCTCGCCTCCGGAGAACGCCTGCTGACCAAGCCATTCTGCAAAGGCCTCCTGTGCCTCAGCCAAGCGGCCCTTCCCGTACCGCGCGAATAGCTCATCGGCCTTCTTCAGCATCTGCTCCGCGTTTCGCTTCCTGCGCTCAAGTGGGCGGCGTGCCTTGAGGGTTTCTGCATTACGGGCGACAACCTGGACATATTCATGCTGGTATGCGATGCCCGTCGCGTCACCCTTCGGGTTCTTCTTGTCCCACACGATCGTCCCAAGATCGTTTTCCTGACCGAAGATTTCATGCAGGATAAGCTCTAGGTGATGATCTTCGTGCTCGTCGGTATGTACAAGAAGCAGCCCATCATCACTCAGTAGTTCCCGAGCCAGCAGAAGGCGGGGATAGATCATGTTGAGCCAGTCCGTATGGAACCGGCCGCTGGTCTCCACGCTGCTGGTGAGCTTCTCGCCGTCCTCCCCAACCTGGCCGGTAACGCGCTGGTAGTGGCCGAGCGGGTCGCGGTAGTTGTCCTTGTAGATGAAATCGCCGCCCGTGTTATATGGTGGGTCTATGTGACACAGCTTCACCCGTCCGGCGTACGCCTTCTGGAGGAGCTTGAGCACCTCCAGGTTGTCGCCCTCGATCATGATGTTCCGCGTCGTCGCCCACTCGACCGACTCCGCCGGCGCGGGGCGGAGGGTTCCTGCCGAGGGGGTGAGGGCGAGCCGTCGGGCGGCCGCCTTGCCGTGCCAGGAGAGGCCGAACTTCTCGCGCGCATCGCCGTCCACGACCGCCCCCACGAGGTCGCGGAGGGCGTCGGCATCGAGGGCGGGGCC
>JBGTBZ010000667.1:0-2513 GCA_041749155.1 Phycisphaerae bacterium | reverse complement strand
GCGTCCGGCGAGGTCGTGGGCCTCGGAAAGGCCCGCATCGCGCATGGCGGCGAGATTGGCGGTGTGGGGCGTGGCGTTCAGGTCGCCGGCGACGACGAAGGGGAGTGGCTCGGCGTCGAGATGGGCCAGGAGTTGCGCTGTCTGTCGCTGGCCCCAGAGGAGGGCGCCGGGGCGGCCTGGGGAGGCCATGTGGAGGTTATAGATCGCCAGGGGGTGGCCCTCGAAGTCGATCACGACGCGCTGAAGGCGCAGGCCCTCATCACCGAGGCGGACATCGACGCCATCGGGCGTGGACTCGAGGAAGGGCCGCCGGCTGAAGATGGCCATGCCCATGGTGTTGACGTGGGCGAAGCGGACCTGGTAGGGATACTCCGCCGCGAGCTCGGGCAGGATGAAGCGATCGTGCCAGGTGTGCCATTCCTGGAACAGGATGATGTCGGCGTCGAAGGCTTCGAGTTGGGGCAGGATGTAATGGGGGCTATTGTTCAGCACGTAGATGTTCATGCTGGCGATGCGCAGGGTCTGGCCGGCGAGGGGTGGCGGGTTCTTCTGGCGATAGCTCCACCACTCGGGGACGGTGACAGGCAGCGCGACGAGCAGTGCAAGCGCGAGCAGGCGCCAACGCCGCAGGACCAGGGCGAAAGCAGCAGCGGCGAGGCAGGCGAGGCCGACGTGATATTGCAGCACCTGGGCGGCGAAGGCGACGCAGTTGAGGAGCATGAAGGGGCGGCGAGGCTCCTCGAGATCTTGCGGGTAGATCCAGGCGAAGGCGAGCCATGCGGCGCCCAGGAGGACGCCGGACCAGAGGATCAGGGCGAGAAGACGCCCGAGACATGCGATTCCCCGCCGCCAGATCGGGCGTGCTGGTGGCGAAGGGGGTGGGGCGTCGTCGGGAGTCGCTTCGTTTACGAGTTCCATACGTTGAGCGCCGGAGTGTGGGCCACGAATGGCACGAATGGTACACGAATGTCGTTTGAAACCGGGAAGCCGGCTTGCGCGGAATAAGGCGATTTAGCGAGCGCCGGCCAACTGCGATACAGCCTTGCGGATCTCGCCGGAGCTGGTGGGGCGCACGATGCGGGAGACTTCCTGGCCGTCGTTCAGGAAGATGAGTGTGGGCCAGAGCTTGACGCCGAAGGAGCGCCCGAGGCGGCGGCCGGGGCCGTCTTCGATCTTGATGTGGGGGAGGTCGGGGAGGGGTTCGAGGACTTCACGGATGGCGGGCTGGGCGCCGGCGCAGATGGGGCACCAGTTGGTGCCGAACTCGAGGATGGCGCGGCCTTTGAGCTGGGCGATTTCCTCGGGGTAGGGAGCGTCGTCGGAGTAGTGGGAGGTGTACATCGTGGGAGGTTGTCACGCGCGCGAGCGCTGTTCGTCAATGACGAATGACGAAACCAGAATGACGAATCAATGACGAATGACCGAATGACGAAGGCCGACGTACTTGGTCATTCGGATTTGGAGCTTGATTCGTCATTCTGGTTTTGGTCATTCCTCATTCCGCCCGCAGGGCGGCCTCAGTCCTCCGGCCTTTCCCCCGCCGGCGCCATCTTCACGATCTTCGGGTTGAAGCGCGCGATGATGTCCACCAAGTCGGTCTGCTGTTGCATCACCTCGTTGATGTCCTTGTAGGCCATCGGCACCTCGTCCAGCCCTACCGACAGCAGCTCGACGCCCGCCTGCTCGAGGAACGGGTTGACGTGGTGCCAGCGATACGCATTCCGCGCTGCCGTCCTGCTCATCGCGCGCCCCGCGCCGTGGCTGGCGCTGCGCAACGAATCAGCAACCCCGCGCCCGCGCACGACGTAACCCGGCGTCGCCATGCTCCCGGGGATGACGCCGAGCACACCCTCCCCCGCCGGCGTGGCGCCCTTGCGGTGGACGACCAGCTTCCGCCCGGCGTGCTCCTCGATCCAGGCGAAGTTGTGGTGATTCTCCACCGATGCCGCAGGATTCAATCCTGCGGCTTTGCTCACGCGCTTGTGAATGAGTTCATGGTTTGCAGCAGCATACAAGCCCATCAGCTCCATCGCCGCCCAGTACTCCTGGCCGGGGGCGGTGCCCAAGTCGAGCCACGCCAGGTGCTTGAGCTGCGGCGGGAGGTCCGGATGCTGGGCCATCGCAAGCTTCGAGTAATAGTCCGCGATGCTCGCGCCCGTTCCGCGCGAGCCGGAGTGGCTCAGCAGCGCGAGAAAGCTGCCGGCGGGGAGGCCGAGGTCGGGCTTCTCGAGCGTCACGATGCCCCACTCGACGAAATGATTCCCGCTGCCGCTGGTGCCGAGCTGAGCGCGGGCCTTGTCGAAGAAACGCTTCGAGATGGGCGAGACCGACCAGTCCGCATCCAGCACATCATGCTGAAGCGGGCGCTGGTGTGCAGCGCCGATGCCGAAACGCGTCTCGCGCTCCAGCGCATGGCGCAGCGAGTCGCGCAGGCGATCGAGCTGGTCGGCGGCGACATCAAAAACGCTCAGGCGCATCCGGCAGGCGATGTCCACGCCGACGGCGTAGGGGAT
>JBGTBZ010000666.1:0-10870 GCA_041749155.1 Phycisphaerae bacterium | reverse complement strand
GGAGGGGAGGAGGGTCAGCACGAGGAGGATGGTCGATACACGGACGTCGCGAATCGCGCGGTGTAGCCGCTGTTGGAGCGAGCGTTGCGGCCTGGCGGGCATAGGAGGATGTTACGATGGGGTGCGGGTTTGTGTTTACGGCAGGAAGGACGATGGCAAGCTTTCTAATAAATACAAAACAGACACAGAACATATGGAGCTGCATTAGTGTGCCACGTGGCACACTCTTGGGTTCGGGGCCCCTTTCGCCTAGCGTCCCTCGATGGGGGTACCCCGGTTTCGTGCGACTGCGGGCGGTTTTTGTTAACATATGGAGTTTTATTAGTGTGCCACGTGGCACACTTTCACTCAGGCAGTCTGGAACCTCATCGATTGCCCGGACTCCGGCGCGGAGGCGCGTGGCATCAGCCGCCCTACCAAGCCCGCTTGCGTTGCGCCGCGGGCGCCATCAGCCGTCGTTACCATGCGCCAGGGTGCGTGTCCTGATCTGTGCCACGTGGCACACTTTGTCGAGTCAAGGGCGGAGTGGGTGGCGGCGCCCAGCTCAATACAGGTCCGGGCGCCCGAGATCCCCGAAGCCGAATCCCCCGTGTGGACTGACGGATGGCGGACACAAGTGTGCCACGTGGCACACTTCTTCTTCATGTCTCTGTGTGGGAAGCACGAGGCTCCAGCAAGGGAGCCACCCGTAGGCACCCAGTCCTACGCCGTTCCGAGAAGGGGGATAGGCCGAATTGTGCCACGTGGCACACTCCGCCGCCCTACTCGGTTTGAACGCCCAGCCGCTCCATCACCCGGTCGAACTCCTCGGCGTTCTTAAGGTGAAGCGTCAGCTTATAGCCGTTCTGGCCTGCCGGGGCGACGGTGCACTTCGTGCCGACCTGCCGCCCCACCGTGTCCGCCAACTGGGCCAGGTAGCGCGTGCGGCTGTCTTGCGCATCCGACGCCGGCCGGATAGCGGAGGGCAGCTCGGGCTCCTCCCCCTTGGTCAGACGCTCGAGGTTGCGCACTGATAGGTTCTGCTTCATCACCAGGTCCGCCAGGCGGAGTTGCTCTGCCTCGTCCGGCACGCCCGCCAGGATCTTCGCATGGCCGAGCGGCAGGGCGCCGTCGCGAACGAGCTGCTGAACGGCGGGGTAGAGGTCCAGGAGCCGGACGTAGTGCTGGATTGTTGTCCGCTCCTCGCCGAGGCGGCCGGCGACTTCCTGCACCGTAAGGCCAAGTTGCTTCTGCAGGGCGCGGTAGGCCTCAGCACGATCGAGCGGGTTGAGGTCCTCGCGCTGGATGTTCTCCACCAGGGCCATCTGGGCCTGCTCGTAGGTGTCGACTTGGCGGAGCACCACAGGGACGGTCGGCATTTTTGCCAGCTTAGCGGCGCGGAGGCGCCGCTCGCCTGCGATGAGCTCGTAGCGGCCGTCGGGCTTGGGCTTCACGACCAACGGCTGGATGATGCCGTTGGACTTGAGACTCGCGGCAAGCTCCGCGAGGGTGGCGGGGCCGATCTGCTTGCGCGGCTGATGCGGGTTGGGGTCGATCTTCTCCGGATCGACGTCGCGGCTGGGCAGGGAGCTCTGCTCGGCAGGCTCCGGGATCTCCGCCTGGACGGCGGGGGAGTTGACCTGCATCAGGCTGCTGAGTCCGCGGCCAAGTCGGGAGCGGGGAGCAGATTTGGAAGCGGCGGTGGGGGAATCCGTTTTGCCCATGCGGGCATGATCGGAGATTGGCATGGGGAATCAAGTTGAGGTGAGGCCGAAGACGCGAAATGTGCCACGTGGCACAATTCGCGATGTGTGCCACGTGGCACACATTGGCCCAGCCATCTCTCCTCGACTTGTGTGGTTGGAGCCCTCGAGATCCCCGCGCGCAGAGCGAGGCGGGCTCACCAACGACGCCTAGGTTCGGTAAATGTATGGTATGCGGGTAGGGAAGTCAAGCAGGTTGTGGGGCCACATTCCGAAGCTATCCTTCGGAGCCCCATGCCTTACACACTCGAAGAAGCTCCGCCGGAACTGCTGTTGCCTGATGAGTCGGACCCGGAGTCCACGTCCAACCGCTGGACGCTGAACTTCGGCCCCCAGCACCCCGCCACCCACACGACGCTGCGGCTGGTCCTGGAGCTGGATGGCGAGCGCGTCATTAAGGCCACGCCGCACATCGGGTATCTCCACTCCGGCTTCGAGAAGCTGATGGAGCACCTGAACTACAACCAGAACGTCACGATCGTGGACCGGATGGACTACTCCGCCCCGATCTACAACGAGCTGGCGTGGTTTGACGCCGTCGAGCGGCTGATGGGCATCGACCTGACGCCGCGGTGCAAGGTGCTGCGGACGATCGCGGGGGAACTGGGGCGGATCCAGAGCCACCTCCTGTGTGTCGGGGCGGCGGGGCTGGACCTGGGAGCGTTCACGGCGTTTCTCTACGGGTTCAATCAACGTGAGACGATCTACGACATCGTGGAGTACATGAGCGGCCAGCGCTTTCACACGAGCTGGTGCCGGACCGGCGGGCTGAACATGGATCTGCCGGACGAGGCGGTGTTCAAGCGGATGGTGAAGAAGTTTATTGACGAGGACCTTCCCGATGCGATTCGTGATGTCGAGAAGCTGCTGAACCGGAATCGCATCTTCATCGAGCGGACGCGGGGGATCGGCGTGATCAGCCCGGAGGAGGCGATCGCCTGGAGCATGACGGGCCCGATGGCCCGGGCCAGCGGCGTGAAGCGCGACCTGCGCAAGGAAGACCCGTATCTCTGCTTCGTGGACAACTGGGACGGTGAGGGCGCCAGCCCGCCGGAGTTTGTCGTGCCGGTGATGGACACGGGCGATGTTTATGCCCGCTATTACCTGCGCGTCGAGGAGATGAAGCAGAGCATCCAGATCATCCGGCAGCTCATCGACAAGCTGCCGGGTGGGCCGGTGAACGTGTCGCCCGAAGGCAAGGAGACGCTTCCGCCTAAGGGAGAGGTTTTCAGCAGCATCGAAGGGCTGATCCACCATTTCGAGCTGATCATGACGAACCGGGGCTTTGAGACGCCCAAGGGCGAGGCGTACGGGCGGATCGAGAGCGCGATCGGCGAGCTGGGCTATTACATCGTCAGCGACGGGACGAACGTCCCCTGGCGCGCCAGGACGCGGCCGCCGTGCTTCATCAACTACCAGGCGTTTCCGAAGCTGATCGAGGGGCACACGATATCGGACGTGGTGGCGATCCTGGGGAGCATCAACGTGATCGCTGCCGAGCTGGATCGGTGAGCGCCGATTCGGCCCAGGAGATAAATCTGTTTAGGGCAAACAGTTATCGCTTACTGGAGCGATCGTGCACTTTCGCGCGCTAGCGCCGCAGCCCGGTGCCAGTAGAAGAGAGGTGCAGCAGGACCACCCTTTTTCACCGGAGCCACCCATGCCCATGAACAGCCTCGAAGACGCGTTCCTTCACGAGCTTAAGGACATCTATCACGCCGAGAAGCAGCTCCTGCGGGCTTTGCCCAAGATGGCCAAGGCCACGGAAGATGACGAACTCCGAGGCCTCTTCGAGGAGCACCTCGAGCAGACCAAGGGCCAGGTCGAGCGCCTAGAGCAGGTCTTCCAGCAGGTCGGCAAGACTCCCCGCGGCGAGAAGTGTGAGGCGATGGCGGGGATCATCGAGGAGGGTCAGTCGCTGATGGAGGAGGACGCCGAGGGGGAGGTGCTGGATGCGATGCTGATCGGCGCCGCCCAGAAGGTCGAGCACTACGAGATCGCCAGCTACGGCACGATGTGCGCCTGGGCCGAGCAGCTTGGCATGAACGACGCCCTGCGCCTGTTGAAAGAGACGCTGAAGGAAGAGAAGCAGACCGACGAGAAACTCACCCGCTTCGCCGAATCGCGCAAAAACTCCGAAGCGGTCCGCGGCGACGTGCAGTAGCGTTGCGGCAGGCTTCGAGAAGTGCCGGCCGGGTTTGGGAGGGGCCCCCGGCCGCGCGGGAGGCTCGCGCCTTCCACCTGGCGGGCCCGATGCGGCTGGACCTCGACAGCAGGTCGGACTAGATTCGCACGTCATGGATCGAGCCACTCGTACCGGCGGGCGGGGCTTGAGATGGGCGGTCGGGCTATTGCTGTTTCTGGCCGCGGCCTGCATCTGGAGCGGCTGCACGGCCCGCAGGCCGGGGGTGCATCTCTACGCGGGAGGGCCGCGCCCGCGGGCCGAGGTGGCGGCCCTGCGCGAGACATCGCACGTGGAAGTGGTCGCGGTGGATGGCAAGTACGTGGACAACACCATCGGCTCCTACGGGCTTCTCGACGCCGACCCGACCGCTGGCTACCGACCCACGAAGCAGATGTATTACCTGCTTCCCGGGCCCCATCGCATCGAGGCCCGCTTCCACATGGTGCAGCGCGACGGCGACTGGATCCGCGTCTGGAAGGGCAACAACGCCTTCACCTACCACGTCGAGGCGAAGGCCGGGCGCGTCTACTCGTTCGCCGTCGAGACCGCCGACGGCCAGCGCCTGGGGCTTTCCTACGAGGACAAAGGGTGGGCCCTTTCGGGGCCGTCGGCCGTTCCGGTGGTGCTCGAGGCCGGCGTCGGGGAGGCCAATCGCGTGGTGGCCCGGGCGGATGCGAAGCGCCGGCCGGCGCCTGCGTCGAGCGAGGGGCTGACGACCATCGCAGGCAGCGCCTTTGCGGGTGGGATTTCCGCGACGGGACTGAAGGTGTGGCTCATCCCGGAGGGCGATATTCCGCGGGCATGGATAACGCGGATGTCCACGCGGCATGGCGCCTACGACGACTACAGCGGCAGTCCGCAGGGATGGCGATGGACGATTGGATATGGCCTCGGGCATTTCGAGTTTGCGGACGTGGCCCCGGGCGATTACCTGCTCTACTGGCAGGCCCCTGGCGATGAGAAGGGCAACGGTCCACACGGCGCGGCCCGCGTTCGCGTCGAGCCGGGCGATGGTTTTATCGAGAACGTGTTCGTGAACGACCTCGTATCGAGTCTCAGCAGCCCCGACCAGCCGCCAGAGTTCCGCAGCCGATCGCCGCAGCGGATGCGCGCCTGATCGCGGGTATCATCCGCCGGTGATCGAAACCATCAACCTCGCCGACAAGTTCGCCCTGATCGATCAGCCCTGGGACCCGCGGATCGCGGCGGAGCTGAATGGGCAGCATGTACGGCTGGCGAAGCTCGCCGGCCGGTTCGTGTGGCATCATCATTCCGAGGCGGATGAGTTTTTCCTTGTGGTGAAGGGGCGGCTGCGCATGGGCCTGCGCGACGGGGGGCCGGAGCGATGGGTGGATGTCGCCGAAGGGGAGATGATCGTCGTTCCCCGTGGCGTTGAGCATTGCCCGGAGGCCGAGCAGGAGGCGTACGTGCTGCTGTTCGAGCCGGCGGAGACGGTGAATACCGGTAACGTGCGCAACGATCGGACGAGGGACCATCTCGGGCGCGTGTGACACGTCGGCCAGGGGGAATGTTATCGGGCGGGTGCGATGCCTGTATCTCCATGCGGGCCAGCGGAGCAAAGTCCGACAACCCGGCGCCGGCGAGGAATGGCGCTGCGCGTGAAAGTTTCCCGGCGAACGGGCCGATGCCAACGCCACAAGGAAAGGTCCCTCAACATTCCATGGAGCCCTCAATGATCAGTTCTCCCCTTCGCCTGGTGCTGGCCGGTTTTCTCTGCGGCCTGATGACGATCGGAACGACCGGCTGCGCCACCATCATGTCCGATGGCGGCGGGGATCGACCCGTGCATATCACCACCGAGCCCTCGGGCGCCTCGATCTTCGTGAAGCGCGGCATGCAGGACTGGAAGCAGATGCCGGGCGAGACGCCGACGACGATCTACCTTGACCCCGCCAAGGGGAGCGGGCAGTACCAGCTCAAGCTGGAGCTGGATGGGTACGAACCGATCACCAGCTACATCGACAGCGAGATCGATCCCTGGGTCATCGGCAGCGTGGCGCTGATCGTGGTGTTCGTCATCCCGGGCGTCATCGCGACGGCGGTAGACTTTGCCACGGGGGCGTGGAAGAAGTTCGAGTACGACGAGATGCACTTCAACTTCAACGAGCGCAGCTGAGGAAGGACTACCGCAGCGGCGGGCGCGTGCGGCAGGGAGGTTCAGGCTCCCGGAGCCGCCTGCAAGCATGCCGTGCCGCCGCCTGGGGCATGTGATACGCTCCGCCCCGCATGACCGCGACGGCGGCGCAAACCTCGATCCTGGCGGGTGAAGCGCCGCCCTCGCCATCGCGCGAGCCGGGGCATCTGCTGCAGCTCGACGGCCTGCGGGCGGTGGCGATCGGCCTGGTCCTCGCGGAGCACCTGCTTCCGCTGCACCGGCCGATCCAGGCTTGGTTTCCTGAGCTGGAGGGGCTGCGTCCCGGCCAGGTGGTTCCGCCGCTGGGGTTCGTGGGGGTGTCGCTCTTCTTCGTGCTCAGCGGGTTCCTGATCACGCGGATCCTGCTGGGCTGCCGCGAGCGCGTGACGCTCGGGCATTCGAGCCTTCGGCGCGAGGCGGGCGTCTTCTACCTGCGGCGGACGCTGCGGATCTTCCCGCTCTATTACGGCACGCTGCTGGTGCTGGCGCTCCTGAACGTGCGGCAGATTCACGACCGACTGCCGTTTCACCTGACGTACACGTTCAACTGGCTCTTTGCGTTTCCCGAGCATTACTCGCGCGGCGGATTCGAGCGGCATTTCTGGTCGCTCTGCGTCGAGGAGCAGTTTTACATCCTCTGGCCGTGGCTGATCCTGCTGGCCCCGCGGCGGCTCCTGCTGCCGGGGCTGCTGGCGGTGTTTGCGGTGGGGCCGCTGTGGCGTGCGGCGTTTCAGTATCGCGTGTGGCACTGGCAGGACCAGTTGCCGGTGCATGGGTTCCTGGATCAGCTTGGCTGGCAGTTCACGATGTTCCCGACGCCCGCCTGCCTCGACCTGCTGGCGGCGGGGGGGCTAGTCGCTTTCTTCTGGAACACGCCGGTGCGGCGCGGGCTGCTTTGGACCTGCCTGCTGATGGGCGTGCCGTCCGCGGCGCTGGCGGTGGGGCTTTACCGAAGCGACTGGCTGATCGAGCAGCGGCAGGTGTTTCAGCAGACGGCGCTGGCTTTGTGCTTCGCGGCATTCGTGGGCTTTGCGGCGGGGGGGATCCCGCGGATCGGCCGCGTGCTGGAGCTTCGGGCGGTGACGTACATCGGCAAGATCAGCTACGCGATGTACGTTTTTCACATGTTCACGCCACCGATGCTGCGGTGGGCCTTTGGGATCGAGGAGCGCGCCGGCTACGGCCCGCGGCCGTGGCTGTTCGCCTGGAGCTGCGTCGCCCTGACGATCGCGATGGCGGCGGTGTCGTGGCATGTGTTCGAGGGGCCGATCAACCGGCTGAAGGGTCGGGTGCGGTATGAGCGGGCGGAAGTTGGATGACATGCAGGGGCGTGTTCCCCCTAGACTTGGCGCATGCCAGATCTGGTTCCCGTTCGGCGAGCGCTCTTGAGTGTTTCGGACAAGACCGGCCTCGTTGAGTTTGCGCGGGCGCTGGTGGAGGAGTTCAACGTCGAGCTCATCAGCACCGGCGGAACCGCGCGGGCCCTGCGCGACGCGAGGCTGCCCGTGAAGGATGTCAGCGAGGTCACGGGTTTCCCCGAGATGATGGACGGCCGCGTCAAGACGCTGCACCCGAAGATCCACGGCGGGTTGCTCGGCCGCCTGCCGGAGGATGAGCCGGTCATGCGCGAGCACGGCATCGAGCCGATCGACCTGGTCTGCGTGAACCTTTACCCGTTCGAGCAGACGGTCGCGAAGGAGGGCGTGAGCTACGAGGAGGCGATCGAGAACATCGACATCGGCGGGCCCAGCATGGTCCGCTCCGCTGCGAAGAATCACTCGCGGGTGCTGGTGGTGACGGATCCGGGGCGGTACGACAAGGTGCTGGGCGACCTTCGCAAGCACGGCGGATCGAGCTGCTTCAAGCACCGGCAGAAGATGGCGGCGCGGGCGTTCAGTACGACCTTCTCCTACGACGGAGGCATCAGCACCTATCTTGATGAGCAGGTTGGAAACAAGGAAGATCATTCCTACAACCTGCATCCCGATTCTCTTGGTGAAACAGATGTCTTTCTGGATGCTCTGGAGAAGCGGCAGGATCTTCGATATGGCGAGAATCCGCACCAGCCGGCTGTCCTGTACCGTTACGATCCATGCGGCGGTGATCTGCCGTCTCTCGCAAGTGCCGAGCAGCGTCACGGCAAGGAGCTCGGCTACATCAACCTGCTCGACGCTGATGCCGCGCTGAACGCCGTGCGAGAGTTCGAAAGACCGGCATGTTGCATCGTAAAGCACGCGACACCCTGCGGTGTCGGCACAGGTGATGAGCTTGCCCGGGCCTTTGTTGGCGCGCATGATGGTGATCCACTAGCTGCTTTTGGTGGCATCGTCGCCTTCAATCGCGAAGTGGACCAGGCGACTGCCAAGGCAATATCAGAAGGAAACAAGTTCATCGAGGTGATCGTTGCTCCCGCCTTCGATGCGGAGGCCATCGCAATCCTCAGCGACCGCTGGAAGAACGTTCGGCTCCTTTCGGTGGGTCGTCTGGATCCGTTTACGGGTCCGGACGCGCTCACGTTCCACCAGATCAATGGCGGACTGCTCGTCCAGCACCGCGACCTCGTCGGCGTCATCGAATCCGAATGGAAAACCGTCACCCGCCGAGCCCCCACCTCCGCCGAGCTCACCGCCCTCAAGTTCAACTGGCTCGTCTGCAAGCACGTCAAGAGCAACGCCGTCGTCATCGGCGGAGAGCACGGCACCTACGGCATCGGCGGGGGGCAGGTGGACCGCGTCGCCGCCGCGGAGCATGCGGTGAAGAAGGCCGGCGAGCGGGCGTACGGGGCCGTCGCCGCCAGCGATGCCTTCTTCCCCTTCCCGGATGGCCCGCAGGTGCTGATCCAGGCAGGGGTTACGGCGATTGTCCAGCCCGGCGGGAGCGTCCGCGACCAAGCCACCATCGACCTCTGCGACGCCGCCGGCGTCGCCATGGTCTTCACCGGCCGGCGGCATTTCCGGCATTAGACGCGCGAGGAGTTTCCCATGGAAGTCAATCCCTCACACGCCCTTGTCGACCAGTTTCGCGAGACTTTCGAGGGAACCAAGCCCAACTGGATCACCGACGGCGATCCTCGGACGGCGGTGCTGGGCCTCGTCGATTCTCTGAACGACGAGCAGGCCCACCGCCCGCCCGCCCCCGGGGCGCGCACCGCGGCCGAGCATGCGGCGCACCTTTGGTACTCGCTGGACCTGTTCCTGCGTCGGGCCCGCGGGGAGGAGCCGAAGGCGGCGTGGGAGACGAGCTTCGAGCTGAACGGTCGCGACTGGACGGCCATCAAGGCCGATTTGCGACGGGCGTATGACGATTGCGTCGCCCTGATCAGCCAGAATCGTGCCAGGCCGCTGGGCGAGTGGCCGCCGATTCACATCGCGGGGCTGGCGGCGATGACGGCGCACAACGCCTATCACCTCGGGGCGATGCGGCAGATCGCCCGCGTGGTCGCGGGGAAGTAAGTCGTTACGAAGTGCCCCCCTCCCACACTCCCCTCACGCAACCCCCGGCCCATCCTCCCGCGCCTGCTTCTGCGTCGCCGGGGCGATCAGCACCGTCATCCGCCGGTCCGGCGTCACCGCAATCACGCGCACGGTGTACTCCGACAGGCGCACCTGGTCGCCGGCGCGCGGCCAGCGGCCCAGCTCCGACGCCACGTATCCGCCGATCGTGTCAACGTCACCGGGGGTTTGCCAGCCGTTCAGGTCCAGGTGATCGCGCAGCTCGTGCAGCGGGAAGTGTCCGCCGACGCGGAAGTTTTCCCCCTCCTTCTCGATGCCCGCCTCGGCGATGTCGAACTCGTCGGTGATGTCCCCCACGATCTGCTCGATGATGTCCTCCAGCGTCACCACGCCCACGGTTCCGCCATATTCGTCCACCACCACTGCCATGTGGGTGGCGCTTTCCTGCATCTGTCGCAGCAGCTTGTGCACCGGCAGCAGCTCCGGCACGAAGAGGATGTCGCGGCGGATCTTAGTCAGGTCCACCGTGCCGCTGCCGATGACGTGGGTCTCGCTGCCTGGGGCGCCGGCGATGGCGACAACCTCGCCGGAGTCGGACTTCTCGTCGGTGAACTTGAGCCGCCCGACGACCAGCTTGAGCTGCCGGAACAGGTCGCGCAGGTGGATCATGCCGATGACGTGGTCCAGGTCCTTCTCGCACAGCGGCAGGCGCGTGTGCTCGCCGTTCTGGGCGGTGCGGAGGATCTGATCGATGGGCATGTCGGTCATCAGGAAATCGACCTGCACGCGCGGCGTCATGATCTGCCGCGTCTTGAGATCGCCGAACTCGAAGGCCCCGCTCAGAAGCTCGGCGCTGCCGGTCTCGATGGCGCCGGCCTCCATCGCCTCCTCCAGCAGGCCGCGCAGCTCCTCGACGGTGTGCGGCACGGTGCCGTGGCTCGCCTCGCCCAGCGGAACCCCCACCAGCCGCAGCAGCACGTTGCTGGCGCTGTTGAGCACCCAGATCACCGGGTAGAACACCATCGTGAACGCCACCAGCGGCAGCGTCAGGATCGGCAGCACCCGGTCCGGGTAAAAAATCGCCAGGTTCTTGGGCGCCACCTCGCCCACCACCACGTGCAGCGATGTCGCGATGGAGATGGCGATCGCGAATGCCAGCCAGTGGTGCCGTCCCTCGCCGGCATGAAACCCGAGCTGCTCCAGCCCCGGCTCCAGCAGTGTGATCAGCGCCGGCTCGATCACGTACCCCAGCGCCAGCGAGGCGATCGTGATCCCAAGCTGGCACGTCGAGAGGTAAAGGTCCAGCCGCTTCTTGATGTCCAGCGCCAGCCGGGCA
>JBGTBZ010000665.1:0-6317 GCA_041749155.1 Phycisphaerae bacterium | reverse complement strand
CCACCGCCGCCACCGCCGCCATCGCCGCCATCGCCACCGCCGTCCCCGCCGCCACCATCGCCACCGCCGCCGCCATCATCTCCGCCGCCGTCGTCGTCCTCTTCGTTCACGTCGCCGAGATCGATCCTGACCAGGTGCAGTTGATCGAATCCCGACTCCGTGACCATCACGACCACGAGGTCACCCGCCGCGGTGATGAGGGCGTTGCTGTCGGGCTCGACCACGTTGCGCGGATCGAAGCGGTCCCAGTCGTCGCCGAAGCTGTACTGCTGGCGACCGGTGCCGAGGTTGCCGCCGAAGCTGGCGTCGAGGGTTCCGTTGGAAAGGAGCCTGGCGGCGGCGGCCGTTCCGGGAACGCCGATGCTTGAGCCGACCAGGACGATCCTGCCGTTGGGCTGGATGCGTGCCACTGCCGCTGTCTGCTGATCGCTGCTGGCGAAGTCGACGTCGCTCTCGAAGTCGACCTGTCCTGTCGTGCTGAACCGCACGACCCGCGACGTCCCCCGGTTGAACAGCCCGGTCGTGATCACAGCGCGGCCCTCGGAATCGACGTCGATCGACCTGAGCCATGTCTCCTCGGCGGAGTTGCCGCTCTCGTCAATGTAGGTCTCGACGTAGGCCTCGCCGAGCGTGATGTCCCCGCTGGGGCCGTAGAACATGTCCAGCTCCAGGTCCGGGCCGACCTTGAAGACGCTGTTGCGCCAGATCGGGGGCTTGGAGAAGTCGCGCCAGATGTGAACGTTGCCGGCGATGTAAAGGTTGCCGTTGCCGTCTACGTCGGCCTCCAGACCCGTATGGAGCTCGCCCGCCTCCAGGCCCGCCGCCTCGGTGATGTCCACGGGGCCCGCCAGCAGGCTCCCGTCTGATCCGTACAGCCGCAGCAGGAGGTCGCCGGCGCTGTCGATGTGCACGAAGTTGCCCGAGGGCAGCAGCGCCAGGGCGTCGTCCGCTCGCCATGGGGTGGAGAGCGAGCCGGCGGCGCCGAAGTCGGGGTCGAGCGAGCCGTCGGGGCGGAGCCTGGTGATCTTGTAGGTGTAGTTCTCCTGCGAAGTGCCGTTCACGCTGCCCACCAGCACATCGCCGCCCGGGAGGGCGACGAGTTGTTCCACGGTAAAATCCTGTCCTGGGAGCTGCAGCACGCCATCGCCATCCAGCGACGTGTCCAGTGAACCGTTGGCGTGAAGGCGCACGATGTAGCTCTGCGCGCTTCCCGTCGGCGTGTTCTGAGTCGTCATGAAGGCGAAAAGCAGTTTTCCATCGGGCAGCTCGGCCACCGCCGTGATGCCGTGCGTGTTCTGCGGCGGCGTCGGCGGGGTCATGCTGGCCACGCCCCCGTCGCCAAAGCTGGTATCGAGATCTCCGGCGGCGAGCAGCCGTCGCGCCTCTAGGGGTTCGAATATCCCAAGATGCCCATCGCAACGCGGCTTGGGGCAATTGCGGAGTGGACGGAAATTGGTGTTTCTCATCTGCTGCTCCTCATGTCACGCAGCGCGGGATGCTCCGACGCCCGTCACGACCACCAGTGCAGCGAGGTGTGAGCCGTGCAGACCGACGTACGACAGCAGAATGAGGCGTCATCGGAGGTTGGCTCCGGCGGGAGGAAGGGCCGCGAGCGACTTGTGACCACAACCCGCGATAGGCACTGAGTTTACCGGGCCCGACGCCTTCCCCACAAGTCAATTTCGCCCCACGGAACGGCCGACGCGGGGCTTTGGCACGCGGTCCGGACCCGTTGGCTTGCGGCTTGCGCTGGCACGCCCAGCCCCTTACACCCCCACGAGCTGCCGGTCGTAAAGCTGCCGGTACAGCTCGCTCTTTTCGAGAAGCTCCTCGTGCGTGCCCACCGCCGCCAGTTTCCCCGCCTCCATCAGGGCGATCCGGTCGCAGTCGAGGATCGTGCTGAAGCGGTGGGCGATGACGAAGACGGTGCGGCCCTGCATCAGGCGGCGGATGGCCTGCTGGATGAGGTGCTCGCTCTCGGCGTCCACCTGGCTGGTGGCCTCGTCGAGGATGAGGATGGGCGGATCGCGCAGGATGGCCCGGGCGATGTTCAGTCGCTGGCGCTGCCCGCCGGAGAGGCCGCTGCCGAGGCCCTCCAGGGGCGTGTCGTACCCCTGGGCCTTGGCGATGATGAACTCGTGGGCCTCCGCCTGCCTGGCCGCCGCCTCGATCTCGCCGCGGGGGGCGTCGGGGCGGGCGTAGGCGATGTTTTCGGCGATGGTTCCGGGGAAAACGACCGCTTCCTGCGTGACGACGCCGATCTGCCGGCGGAGCGATTCGAGGCTGGCGGTGCGGATATCTGTACCGTCGATAAGTACCGCGCCGTCGTCCGGGTCGAAGAAGCGCGGGAGCAGGGAGAGCAGCGTGGTCTTTCCGCTGCCGTTGCGGCCGACAATGGCGAGGCTCTCGCCCTTGCGGACGGTCAGCGAGATGCCTGCGAGGGCGGGCGGGGCGTCGGGGTCGTAGGAGAAATGGACGTTGTCGAAGGCGATCGTGTTGGAGAAGGCCCTCAACGCCTCTCCCTCCGGGAGAGGTGCCGAGGTCGCCGCGGCGATTGAGGTGGAGAGGGCGGAGTTCGACTCGTGCCCATCCTGCAAAACTCCGGTCGCACCGCCGACCGCCCTCTCCGGCCGCTGCGCTCGGGGACTCGCTGCGGGTCCACCTCTCCCGGGGAGAGAGGCGTTGAGCTCGCTGGGCAGATCGATCGTCTCAAAGATCCGCTCCGCCGCGGCGTTGCTCTTTTGCAGGACCACGTTCAGCTTGCTGATCCGCCGCATGGCATCCGCCATCTGGGCCAGGCAGCCGAAGATGACCAGGGCCCCCGCCACGGACAGGCTGCCTTCCTGGCGGACGAGGTAGACCATGACGATGACGATGACGCCGACGGCGGCGACGCCCAGGACCTCGATGGTCGGGCCGCTGGCGGCGTCGTACTTCTGCATCTTGAGCTGGAAGCGCAGCAGGCGGTCGAGGATGGTCTTGAGGCGGCCCGCCTCGTGCTTCTCGGCGACGTTGGCCTTGACGACGCGGATGCCGGCGAGCGTGGAATCGATCTGGCCGAGCAGCTCGGCGTTGTTGACCAGCGCCGCCGTGCCGACGCGCTTCATCTTCTTGCCGAACCTGCGCAGGACAACGGCCATGATCGGCGCGAAGGCGACGATGAAGAGAGTCAGCCGCCAGTCGATGAAAAGGGCGACGATAAGGGCGAAAAAGGCGAGGATCGGTTGCTGGACGGCGGGGCCGAGCAGCGTGGTGAAGCCCGCCTGGAGCTGTGCGGCGTCGCCGACGATGCGGCTGGTGACGTCGCCCGTGCCGCGGCGGCCGAAGTAGCTCATGGGGACGCGCAGGACGTGGTCATACAGGTCGCGGCGGATGTCGTTGATGGCGTTGAGGGCCGCCTTGCTGGAGAGGTATTCCTGGGCGAAGCGGATGACGCCGGAAACGATCGCGAGGACGAGGATGAACCCCATGATGGCGGCGATGGCGCCGACGGGGTTGGAGGGCAGGAGGTAGACGATTCGGCGGAGGAGGCGGAGGTACCAGGGGACGGGATCAGGCTTAAGGAGAGCCATCGCGCCCTGTTCGAAACGAAGATTTCCCTCGACAAGGACACCATCAGACTCGGAATCACTTGCCAGTTCTGCAGTGGTGGCGTCGGCTAAGAAGCGAAGTTGCTCGGCGGGCGCTGCATCCGGCACTCGCGGCCAATCAACCCATACCGGTGTATAACCGGTCTGCCAGCTGACGTCGATGTCCGGCATGCGCGTTAGAAGACGTACCTGTTGCGGATCATCCGCCAGATCGATCCCCCACCGCTGCTCCGCGATCATGCGGTCCACCCACATCTGCGGCGTGTCGCCGTGCAGCAGGGTCTGGAGGATCGGGAAGACGGCGGTGATCCCCCCCGCCAGGACGCCGCCGGCGAGCAGGGCCATGAGCATGGAGATGATGACCAGGCGGCGGTACGGGCGCAGGTAGGCGGTGGCCCGCCAGAAGTGGGCTTTCTTCGGGCGTGGCCGCCGGGACTGATAATCGAGGGTTTCCGCGGTCGTTCTGGTCATCAAGCGGGCCCCACCGTAACACGGGCGTCCCGCCCGTGCCGAGTCTGGCGGAACTAAAGGCACGCCGGGGCTCCATTTCCGCGGGCGCGACCCGACACGGGCAGGATGCCCGTGTTACGGACGATCGCCTCCGCCGTTTTCGAGGGGGAAGGCAGAACCGGGCCACGTCTGATACATTCTCCCCTCGCATGAGCTCCCGCCACGCCCGCAGCCACATGATCCCGCTCTCCCAGCCGGACATCACGCAGGCGGAGGTCGATGCCGTCAGCGAGGTTCTGCTCTCGGGCACGCTCACCGCCGGCGGGAAGGTCGAGGAATTCGAGGAAAAGTGTGCCGAGCTCGCCGGAAGGCGGCATGCCGTCGCCGTCTGCGGCGGGACCGCCGCCCTGCACTGCGCGATGATCGCGGCGGGGATCAAGCCGGGGGACGAGGTGATCACGACGCCCTTCAGCTTCGTCGCCAGCGCCAACGCGGCTCTTTTCGTCGATGCGAAGCCCGTTTTCGTGGACATCGATCCCAAGAGCCTGACGATGGACCCGGACCTCGTCGAGCAGGCGATCACCCCGAAAACTAAGGCGATTATCGCGGTCGAGGCCTTCGGCCACCCGGCGGGCATCACGCAGCTCGAGCAGATCGCGCGGCGCAACGAGCTGGTCTTGATCGAGGATGCGTGCGAGGGATTCGGGGGGCGTCACGCGGGCCGGCCGCTGGGGAGCTTCGGGCGGGCCAGCGTCTTTTCGTTCTACCCCAACAAACCGATTACGACGGCGGAGGGGGGAATGGTCGTGACGGATGACGACAAGTTCGCGCAGCAGTGCCGAAGCCTGCGCAACAGCGGGCGGGATGGCATGGCGTGGCTGGCCCACAAGCGGCTGGGTTACAACTACCGGATGAGCGAGCTGCACGCAGCCCTGGGCCTGGCGCAGCTTAACCGGCTGCCGCAGATCCTCGAGGGCCGCCGCCAGGCGGCGGCGTGGTACATGGGCTGCCTGCTGGACAACACGATGCTGATCCTGCCGGCGCTGGGGGAGGAGCAGGAGGCGAGTTGGTTCGTTTTCGTGGTGCGGCTGAGCGACCTGTTCGAGGCCGGCGACCGCGACGAGGCCATGCGGCTGCTGCGGATGCGGGGGATCGGCTGCAACAACTACTTTCCGCCGATCCACCTTCAGCCGTACATGCGCGAGCGCTTCGGCTATGCCCCCGGCAGCCTGCCGATGTGCGAGTACGTGTCGGAGCGCACGCTGGCACTGCCGTTTTTCAGCACGATCACGAAGGTGCAGATCGAGAAGGTGTGCGCCACGCTGGACGAGGTGCTGGAGAAGGTGCTGACCGGCCGCAAGCGGCAAAGCCCCGGGTGAAGAGCCGTGCGTCGGTGGTTCATAAGTCCGCGGGGCTTGATTCGCACTGGCGATCGGGGATGATGAACTAAGTCCTTGTCCCGTCACGACTCACATGGAGGTGATCGTGTCGCACTGCCTGCTGGCGATTGCCCCGAGCTCATCCCTCGCATCGATCCTGTCTGATCCGCTCGTGCTCCTGGCGCTGGGCGTCGGGCTGGCGGTGGTTTTCTACATCCTGGTGCTCCGCCGTACGGCCAAATCGCCCGCCCAGCGGCCCGGGCCCCCCGCCGCCGGGCGCCGATCCCTGGCGGAGCGGGAAATCGAGGTTTTGCTGGATGAGCTGGAGCACATGGCCTCCGCCGTGTCGCAGCGATTCAATGCCCAGTCGCAGCGGCTGGAGACGCTGATTCGCGAGGCCCAGCAGGCGACGGCGGCGCTGGAAGCGACGATGGCCCGTGCACGGGCCGCCCCGCTTGCCTCGAGGATCATGTCGCAAAGCCCGGACACAGGTCACGACTCCGGCCTGGCGGCCCTGGCGAGGCACACCGAGATCTACGAGCTTGCCGACGCTGGCGAGTCGGCCCCCGCCATCGCCCAGAAGCTGCAGCGGCCGGCGGGCGAGATCGAGCTGATCCTCGCCCTGCGCAGCGGGGGAATCTCGTGATCGTGCCCATCAAGCGGGGAATTCCAGCGCTGCCGGCGTCTCCCATGCGCCAGGGGCGGGCCGATGTTGAGAACCGGCCCGCGGCCGGGTAAACCGTTGCCGCCGTGACACCGCTGGATATCTTCTGGAAAATCCTGGCCACGCTGGGCCTGGTCCTGCTGAACGCCTTCTTCGTTGGGGCGGAGTTCGCCGCCGTGGGGGCGCGGCGGTCGCGGCTTCAGCAGCAGGCCGACGCGGGCAGCTTCGTTGCCC
>JBGTBZ010000664.1:0-4336 GCA_041749155.1 Phycisphaerae bacterium | reverse complement strand
TGCTGCACGTCCGCCTCGAGCACTGCGAACTCACCGGCTGCCGAGTCGAGCTTCAGGGCGCGCTGGCGCTCCTGGTCCAGGGCAGCCTGCACGGCCTGCTGCTTGGCCTGGGCCTGGTCCCGGGACTGCCGCAGGACCTCCAGTCGCACCTGTGCCGCCGCACGGTCCATGTCCAGGAGCTTCCTTTCCAAGTCCGCGACGACTTTCTGATCGCTCAGCAGGTTGCGGTTGTTCGCCCCCAGTTGGCGCGAGCGCGACTCCATATGCACCTGAGCACGCCACAGCTCTTCCCTCATGTTCGCCAGGGCCTCATCGTCCGGATTCGCCCCGGGCGCCAGGGCCAGCAGGCTCTCGGCAAGGTACCCCGTGTTGGCCGGGTTGTTCATGACGGCCTGTGCGGCCTCGAAGGCCGCGGACGCCTGAAGGGCTGCGATCTGGGCGTCCGTCAGGGCCGCCGTGAGCTGGCCGAGGCGCGCCAGCGAGATATTGCCGCGCTCGTTCATGAACGACAGCGTCCCGTTGTCGCTCTTGAACTTGAGCATCGCCTGATACCGCTCCACAAGTTCGGTGGAGCGCAGACTCCGCTCGTGCTCGATGAACTTGAGCAACTCGGAGGTCGTAGCCCTTCCCTGTGCCGCAACATGCTCGATATATGAGCTCACGACGGTATCGACGAGCCACTGCGCCTCCTCGGGATCCTCGGCCTCGAAGGAGACGGTAACCAGGTTGTCGCGCCTGCCCGGCGTGACGAGAAGTCGCTTGCGCAGCGACGCCATCGGGTCTTCCGACCCGGCGAATGCTCTGAGCTCCGCGAACTCCGGTCGGTCGATCACCCGCGACAGCACCGTCCAACTCGCGATCAACTGGCACTGCGTGTTGATGTAGTTCTCGATGCGCTGCGCGTTCGGGGCCTCAGTGCCCGGTCGCGGCGTCGTCGGGACGATCTCCACCCGGGCGGTGGCCGTATACAAGGGCGTCGCCAGTGCCAGGTACGCCAGCCCCCCCAGCACGCTCAGGACGAACAGCGGTATGAACACCCTCCGCTGCTTCCATAGCACGCTGAAGACATCCGGCGGCGCTTCCACGTGGCCAACGTCGCGCCCGTGCGTGCGCAGCGCAACGCCGCCGCCCGAGAGCGGCAGGCCGCCGTCTCGGGAGGCTGGCAGGTGGTTATCGGTTAACATCGTGCTGCTCATGTTCAGGTTCCCATCCACGCCGGACCGACCTATCGGACCGATTAAGATTTGTCGGGTTCTTGCTCGCCCGAATGCCCCTTACGAAGCGCCAGGGCTGTTTCGGCCACAAAATGGTTAGTTGAAAAACCGCGGAAAATCCGATGAAACGCCTGGTAATAGCATCGCTCCTTTTGCTGGTCCCCGGCTCCGCCGATGCAGAGACGTGCGCCCGGCATGGCACCCAGGCTGTGGCGCCCACGGCCGATGTTGCAAAACGAGGAGCGAGCATGATTCAACCCTGCATCAGCGTGACCGGAGACGTCGAGGCACTCGAGGCCCGGCGGCTACTTGCTTCCTTCGGCGTCGAGGGCTTCACCCTGCTTGACGACGCCGACCGACCGATCCACGACCTCAACGGCGATGTCGTCGACGTTCCGCTCGAGGGCCCGACGAGCCTCGCCATCCGGGCCGATACCTTCGGCGATGTCCGGAGTGTCGGATTCAGCGGCTTCAGTTCCCAGGTCGAGAACTGGGCCCCATATGCCAGCTTTGGCGACAACGACGGCGACTACAACACGCGCCTCGCTCGCCCCGGCGACGAATGGCACCTGTCCGCCACGGGCTACAGCCTCCACGGAACAAGCGGAACGGCCGGCCGATCCGACTCCATCACCATCAGATTCGTCGATGTCAGCGTCGATCCGCCGACAGACAGCGACGATCGCCAGGCGCTGTTCGTCGTCGCTGAGCCGGGCAACGTGAACACGTCCGAGCGGATGATCGCCGGGCGTCTCGCAAGGGCAGGCTTCGTGCTCCTGATGGCCGACGATGACACCGTCACGTCCGCCAGCGCCGCGGGCATGGATCTTGTCGTGATCTCCAAGACCGTCACGTCCACGAAGATCGGGACGAAGCTCAACGATGTCGCCGCCGGCGTGCTGTTCTGGGAGGACAATCTCCAGGATGAGCTGGCCGGCGTCAGCGGCGACCAGTCCCACTACACCTCCGACCGGCTTGACATCGACCCCGATGGCGAGGGACACCCGCTGGCGGCCGGCTTCAGGCCCCAGGATGACCTCGTCTCCTACACCACGCGTATCCGTGACGTCACCGACTTCTCATGGGGCGAGCCCAGCCGCAGCAATCCGGATGTCGTGATCGTCGCCGCCAACGAGAAGGGCAGTAACGACGTCCATATCTATGGCTACGAGGAGGGGGCCAGGCTTGATGATGGCCGCACGGCGCCCAGCCGCCGGGTCTTCTTCGGCCTCTATGACGATTCCTTCAGATACCTGACGGCGGAGGGTTTGAGGCTCTGGGATGCTGCTGTTGCGTGGACATCAGACAGTCCGGACACCGACGAGCCCGACCAGCCGGACGATGACGACCAGGACGGGGACGGGGGAGACGGCGATAATGGCGGCGACAGCGGCGGAAATGGCGGTGGCGGGGGCGATGGTGGTGCGGTCGATCCGGACGACATCGTCTGGAGCGATCCGATCGTGATCACCAAGGGTGGCACGTATACGGGCGCCTGGCGAAGCACCGATCGCAGCACGCCCGCGGTCAGCATTCGCACTAGCGAGCCAGTTTACATCGTCGACTCCTTCGTGACCGGCCGGGGCGACCTGATCCACAGCATCCAGGGATCAGCCCGAATCACCGTTGTTGACACCCACGGCTGGGGCATGAACCCCAACGTGCATGGCAAGCACATCGGGCGGTTCGTCTACGCCTACAACTTCGCCAGCGTGAATCTCGAGGGCAACTACATGCAGGGCACCACCGGCATGGTGCTCAACGGCAACAAGGCTGGCGGAACCGTCCGGATCGTCGGCAACCGCGCCATGAACATCGACGGCCGCCTCAGCGACGGCGCCGGCGGATTCCTCGGCGGCGGCAAGCACCATCGGGCCCAGTTCATCAACCTCGACAAGGTGCAAAACGTGCCGGGCGTCGAGATCGCCTGGAACCAGGTGCTCAACGAGCCGGGCAAAAGCCGGGTTGAGGACAACATCAACCTGTACCAGTCCAGCGGCACCGCGACATCGCCCATCCGGATCCACAACAACCTGATCCAGGGGGCCTACAACGCCGATCCTGCCAACGATGACAACTTCGCCGGCGGCGGCATCCTCCTGGGCGACGGCCATGACGGCTCGGCCTACGCCCACGCCTACGAGAACGTGGTGATCGGTACCACCAACTACGGCATCGCCATCAGCGGCGGGCACAGCCAGCGGATCTACAACAACCGCGTGCTCTCCGCCGGCGTTCTGCCGGATGGCACCGCAATCGCCGCCCAGAACGTCGGCATCTACATCTGGGACTACCACAAGGCCGGGTCCGCCTTCCATTCCAACAGCGGCGAGGGCAACCTCATCGGCTGGGTCAGGGGCGACGGCCGCAACGACTGGTGGGTGCCGGACGCCGAGGAATGGCGCAACAACACCCGCTGGTCGAGCGACCCGACGCTTGCCGACGAGGCAGAAGAGGCTGCCCAGTGGAAGCAGCGGTTGACCGACCGGTAGATACCGCCGGCGGCGACCGCATCGAGCAAGTGCGAGCAATGGTCGCCAAGCGATCATTGCTCGCCTTTAATTGTCAAAGAACACACGACTTGCCGACCGAGGTAATCGGCCCGGCAGGTCGCGTCCGCGGATGGCTCCGCCATCTCGGTCAGTTGGCCCTTGGAAGCCAGTTCAGGTCATCCAGACCCGAAAATCGGAACGCCTCCGTTACTTATGACGCATTCTGATCTATGGATTCATGGCATCCAAACGATTCCCGTTCGCGGACGTCGCCAAACGGGTTGATTGGCCGCCGGAGGCGAGAAGACGGGCAAGCTGTTCCGTTGGGCGCGTCGCCAAGGCCGGGGCAAACGAGGTAATGGGACTCTGTTCTGGCTCCCCGCCCGGGATTTGACAGTCCATATTTGTTGACCCCGCTGGAGTATCCACGGGCCCCACGACATGAAGAACAAGAACAAGATCCTCGTCTGCGGCGCCGGCGGCTTCATTGGCGGACATCTGGTCGCGGACCTGCGCGATCAGGGATTCGGGGACATCCGCGCCGTCGATAAGAAACCGTTCGAGCACTGGTACCAGCGCTTCGAGGACGTGGACAACCGCGTCCTGGACCTCCAGGAGAAGGATGCCTGC
>JBGTBZ010000663.1:0-1779 GCA_041749155.1 Phycisphaerae bacterium | reverse complement strand
TGATCGCCCTGCCGGGTCCGGAGCGTCAGCCGGGCGTGGCCCGCGGTCGGCTGTGCGCCCCCAAAGGTCAGCAAGTCGCCGAATTTTTCGTGCATCCGGGCCATGTCGGCGGTCGCCTGGAGCTCAAACGCTCCCAGATTCGCCCCGCGGCCTTGTGCCGTGGCGAATTCGGACTGGACGTCGAGGGTGATGTCGCGGGCCAGAATCGGCCAGTTGGCCAGCGGATCGGCCTGAAGCGACGTCAGATCCACCGTCGCGCCGGCCGTCAGCGTGCCATCGTCCGTCGTCAGGGCCAGCCGTTCCAGATCGAGCAGCTGCCGGGTAGTGACCTTCGTCCCGTCGGCAGGGGTCAGTTGCTGGTCGGTGGCCAGACCTTCGGAAGCGAAGCGGCCCGCCACCTCAAGCTCCAGGGCCGTGGTCCGGTATCCCTGCCCCGCGGCACCGCGGCGGTCCACGCTGACGTTCGTCCCGTTGAACCGGCCTGACACGACCTCCTGCTCGAGATCGGCATTGAGCGAGCCGTTCAGGATGCCGTCCAGGGCGTAGTCCTGCAGCCCGAAGGGCGCCAGCAGCGTTCCAAGCGCCGCGAGCTGAAGCTCCGTGAGCGTGATCTCCTCGCGGATAGTGGGCCGCTCTGCTGAGAGGGTGTCGAGGTCGATCGTCCCGCTGGCGACGATACTGCCCGCGGAAGCCCCATCGACGCGCAGAGCAAGCGGCAGGTTGTGCTCCATGGGCTCGCCGGGAACCAGCGTGAGCTGCGTGCCGGTGAAATCGACGTCAACGGCCTTTGAGTCATCCTCCGTGCTGTCGCGCCGCCCGATGTACTGCACGTTCAGGCTGCCGTCGAGCTTGATGCGGCCGCGGACGTCGGGAATGACCGTCTCCTCGTCGGAGGGCTCGATGCGGAAAACCTCGTGCAGATTGGTGGTGCCATCGTCGTAGACGAGGATCTTGGGCAGATTCACACGTCCCGTCGTGTCGCCGACGTCGTAGTTGCCGCGCAGGGCGCTCCAGAGCGTCAGGCCGCTGTCGAAGTTGGCCACTTCCACGACGCGCATGCCCTGATCATCCTCAACGAGCATGGCATCAATCTTTGTCCCGCTGAGCCACCCGACGCTCAAACCGCTGAGCTCGACGCGGCCGTCGACCTGGCCGCTGGCGATACGCTCGGCCAGGGAGGTGCCGGGGCCTGTGCTCAATAGCGTTGGAAGCAGCGCCAGCAGTACCAGCAGGAGTACGACGACTGTCCCGAGGGTCCAGAGGGTCCGCCGAAGCCATTTGCGCTTCGGCGGCCGGGGCGGTGGGCTCTGTTCCGGGCCAGCTGCGGCGGGAAGAGGTGCGGCGGGATCATGCGGTTCGGACATGCGAATCCTCCAAGCAATCCCCATCGTATCGTCTGTACAGGACCGGAAATGGGGCCTTGGAAGCCGGAATTCCGGTGGATGTTGGGGGCGACAGTGTCATAATTGCCCCACCGCCGCTCCCAGACGACGTTTAGTCGCGGCCCCTCCCGATTCTCATCGATCCCGCGGAATGGCGGGAGGCCCAATGATCCAAGCTGCCGCGTCTTCGCCTAGCACATCCACCCAACCTGGGAAGAGGGATCGAATTCTAGTCTGCGGCGCCGGCGGCTTCATCGGCGGACATCTGGTCGCGGACCTGCGCGATCAGGGATTCGGGGACATCCGCGCCGTCGATAAGAAACCGTTCGAGCACTGGTACCAGCGCTTCGAGGACGTGGACAACCGCGTCCTGGACCTCCAGGAGAAGGATGCCTGC
>JBGTBZ010000662.1:0-2097 GCA_041749155.1 Phycisphaerae bacterium | reverse complement strand
GTCGGGTCGCGCGCCGCCAGCGCTTCCAGCTCGGCGCGGTACGCCAGGTCGCGGCAGAGGCGCGTGCCGTGGATAATCACGAATCTACGCCAGCGCCCCACGTCGCGGTAGGTCTTGTACATGGAGACGAACGGCGCCAGGCCCGTCCCCGTCGCGATCATGACAAGGTCGCGGTCGGGTCCAACCCCTTCCAGCGTGAACTTACCCTTGCACCTGGGGGCCATGTAGAGGCGCTCTCCCTCGTGCAGGTCCCACAACCGCGGCGTGAACTGGCCCTGCGGCACGAGGGCCAGGTAGAACTCGATCGAATCCTTCTCCAGCGGCGTGGAGCTGATGGAGTAGGGCCTCAGCACCAGCTTGGCCAGGCTCTTCTTCTTCGCCTGCTCGCTGCCCTCTGGCGGCAGGACGCCGAGCGTGGCGTATTGGCCGGGCTTGAAGTCGGGTACGCCGGCGTCCGGGGCGACGCGGACGATGCACAGTTCGTTGGTCACGTCCGCTCGATGGACAATGACCGCGTTAAGGAGCTTTGCATCCTCGTGCGAGACCGTCCTGGCCTGCGGAACATCGGCGGCGGGGCTTTCGGGCATGGGGCAGGAGGCGATTGTTCAGACGCCGCTGGGACGGGTCAACCGCGTGGGCGGGCTGGCGCTATTGTTGGGGTTGAATGGGCAATGAATCGACAATATCGGAGCTGGCGGTCCAAGTGACGCGGGAAGACCACGTACTGGGAGCGTTCGAGGCGCCGGTGACGCTCGTGGAGTACGGGGACTATGAGTGCCCCGACTGCATGGCCTCCTATCCGATCGTCAGCCGGCTGATCGAGGACTTTGGTGACCGGATTCGCTTTGTTTTCCGGCATTTCCCGATGACCAGCGTCCATCCCCGGGCAAGCATCGCCGCCCAGGCCGCGGAAGCGGCGGGGGCTCAGGGCAAGTTCTGGCCGATGCACAACATGCTTTACGAAAGCCGCGGGGGGCTGGATCCCTCGGACCTGGACCGCATGGCGATGCGGCTGAACCTGGAGATCTACAAGTTTCAGAGCGACCTGACCAACGGGCGCTGGACGCGCAAGGTGGAGCGCGACGTGCTCAGCGGACGCCAGAGCAGCGTCACCAGCACGCCGACATTCTTCGTTAATGGCCGCCAGGCCGATCGGGAGTACGAGGCGCTGCGGGCCACGATCGCGCAAGCCGCGGGAAACGGAGTCAGTTCTTGACTCGAGCACAAGAGCCGCAGCGACGGTTGCTGCCATTGAGGCCTAAAGCGACTTCGATGTCGGCCCTTCCGAGCCGGCCATGCGACGCAGCTTCGCCAGGGCGGTCTGCTCGATCTGGCGGACGCGATGGCGAGTGAGGCCAAGCGCATGGCTGAGGTGCTCGAGCGTCGCAGCTTCGCTGCGGCCGCGATCGACCCCGTAGTGGGCGGTGACGACTCGGCGCTCCTGCTCATCCAGGCGGCCGAGCATCGCATCGAGCTGATCGCGCTCGCCCAGGAGGCGGAAGGCCTCGTCGCGCTGGCCGACCTCCAGCGGCGCATTGCGACCGCTACCGCGGGAAGACTGCATCTCGGGGACGCTGCGGGCAAAGCCTTTCATCAGCGCCAGCGTGGCATAAGTACTGAAGCGGAAACCGCGATGAACGTCAAAGCCCTCGACGGCGCGCATCAGTACGATGTTGCCATCGCTGACCAACTCCATCAGGTCCAGCTCGCGCCGGAGGTGCTTGCGGGCGACGCTGACCACCAGCCGCAAGTTCGCCGTCAGGATGCGGTTCTTGACGCGGCGGGCCAGCAGCAGATGCCGATCGAGCACCTCCAGGTCACGCCGGCGGCACAAGTGCGGATCCAGGCGGCTGCGAAGCTCCGCGAAGCGGTATTTGTGGTAGTTGAACTCGAGAAACAGCGCCCGCTCCAGCCCCGGCGTCAGCAGGGGGTTGCGGTAAAGCTCCGCCAGATAGGGCGGCAGGCCCCGCGGAATGCGCTTTTGCTCCGCCTCACCACGATCGGGCAGGGCCAGCTCGGCCTGGTGAACCAGCTCGCGCACACGCTGCTCGGCGGCGCGCGGATCGTCGTGGTAGAGCGGATCGTCGTGGTACCGGA
>JBGTBZ010000661.1:0-4466 GCA_041749155.1 Phycisphaerae bacterium | reverse complement strand
GAGGTGGCTCAGCGGGTCGGGATGAGCCCGGAGGCGGCGCGGAAGGCGACGGATCGGGCAATGGAGCGGCTGCGGGGGGCGCTGGAGGAGCGGGGCATTGCCACGTCCCAGCAGATGATCGCGGCTGGATTGCCTGCTGCTGTCGCCCTGAGCGCCGGCACCGTCGGCACACTGGGAGCCGCCGAGCTGGCGGCATCGGTGATCACCACGATGAAGACGAAGTTCGCGGCGGCCGTGGCGCTGATGGCTTCGCTGACGGGACTGACGGCGGCAGGCGCCGTGGCTGTGACCGAGACGTTCTCGAGTGCACCGGCCGCTACGGTTGTCCGGCAACCGACGGGACTGCCCGCGGAGGTACAACAGGCGCTGGAGCGCAATGCCGACGAACTTTCGCCGGTCACGATTCGGTGGGTCCGGAAGTACAACACGCGGGATGAGGGACGCGTTACGAAGGTGCTTCGACTGCAGGAAGGTGTGGCCGAAGACTTCTTCCTTCCGCAGACGTCGACGCTTGCGCTGGGCGAGCGCGGTCAATACCGACTTACGTTTTCGATCCCTGACCAGCCGATGGTCGAGAACAGCTACGACGGCGCGATCTTCTACGCGGGCAGCGCTCCAATCCAGCGGGCGGAGGGGATTCAGCCCGGGTCGCTATCGAGGACGGACGCTTCGCGGCTTGACAAGTCAATGGAACACAGGGCGGACCTTGAGTACCTCCGTTCCGCTGGCTTTCTCATTCCGTCCACGACGGACGATCTGGCAAACCGCACGCCGTTCGCGTCGCTCCCGCTCTATCTGCTTGCCAACGGCGGGCGCGTGGTCTCGGCGGAGCCGGTCTCCGAGGACGGTCAGCGACTCTTCCGGCTCGAAATAGAGGGTCCTAATCCCGATCGGCAGAGGGCGGAGCGATACGACCTCGACCGGCTTGCGGCCGACAGCACTGCGAGCCGGGAGCGGCTCGAAACGATTAAGCGGGCGAGAGAGGCAGCGCTTACCCGGACCTATGTGTTCCTGCTTGACCCATCGATCGGCTATGCCGTCCGCTCATTCTCGGAGCTTGATGAGGGTCGTCCGATTGTCTCAGGCCGGAACGACGACTTTGCGGAGGTCGACGATCGAGGTGTATGGCTGCCGCGCACTTCCACCGCCGACGTATTTGCGATTCACGTGATCTATCCGGACATCCAGCGCACGCGTCTCTACGAGCGCGTCATCAAGGTCGAGGCGATCGACACAAAGGAACTCGAGCTCAAGGACTTCCAGATCGACTACGACACACCGGGAACGCTGGTAGCGGACCGGACAGACGGGCGGTCCGTGATCTACCACATCCCCGTCGGCGCGAAGAGCCGGGAGGATGCCATTGAACGTGGCCGGGTGTCGCAGTTTGTGGCGGTGCCCGATGAGTCGGCCGACCCGGACGCCGCCCGCTCGGGGGATCCGCCGCTCAAGCTCGTACCGTATGACGACGATGCCGGGTACTTCAGGTCCTGGTGGATGGTGTCGCTCTACGTCGCCCTCGCCGTGGCCGCCGCCGGGGCGCTGGTGATTTGGCTCAGAAGGAGGCGGCATGTCCGAACTCCTGCGTAAAACGAACCCCCCGGGCCGGGCGACTGCCTTCACGCTTGTCGAGCTTTTGGTCGTGATCGGGGTGATCGCGCTGCTGCTGTCGCTGCTTCTGCCTGCATTGGCAAGAGCCCGCAGCGCCTCTCGCGCCATCACTTGCGCCTCGCAGCTCCGCGAGATCGGCAACGGCATGGTTTTGTACAGCCAGGATCACAAGGGCTGGATTCCGCGGACTCACTACAGCCTCCCGAGCTCTGACCCCTCGACGCGGCACCCCCCTTACTGGATGTTTCAGCTCGGGCCATACATCGAGGCGCACCCCGATTGGGCATACGCGTCGCGCCTGAACCCGATCGTCGGCGACTGGATCGTGCAGAACGTGCAGGTCTTCAACTGCGCGGAGCACCCGTTCGTCGGAGAGATTCCCGGCACCTATATCATTAACCAGTTCAGCTTCATCACCGAGCCGGACTGGAAGGAAGAGGGCCCGGTGAAGCTCACGGAGATCCGTAACCCGCTGGATGTCGTCTGGGTCACGGAAGCCGCGAACGACTGGGGCCATCCGGCCGAGGATCTGTTCATCACGGGTGGCGTCCGTTTCCGGGCGCAGCACGACGCCTGGCATCCGGAACATCTCCCAGGTGCCGAAGACCCGAGGTCGCCAATGACTTCACAGGCCAGGATTACGGCGGCGCGGCACCTTGATGCTTCGAATGTACTTTTCTACGACGGCTCAGGCCGGAAGGTCCGAAGGGGCGCGATGACGCTTTCGATGTTCGATGACGGCAGGAGAACGCCGAACCGCAACCTGCCATGACGAACCGAACAAGTCGAGACCGTGCCAATGCCGGCGCCTCCTGATCCGCATTGACCCCCCGCGCCCCGCCCCTTACGCTCGGATCGACATGTCCGAGCCCGCCGCACCCACCACCCCAGCCCCGCTAAAGCGGACGCCCTTCCACGACTTCCACCTATCCGCCGGGGCGCGGATGGTCGACTTCGCGGGATGGGAGATGCCGCTGGTTTACACCTCGATCGTCGAGGAGCACCACCAGTGCCGAAATTCCGGGGCATTCTTCGACGTCTCTCACATGGGCCGCCTGCGCTTCGCGGGGAAGGATGTCGAGAAGTACCTCAACCATCTCGTCACCCGCGACATCAGCAAGATGAAGCCCGGCCAGAGCCGCTATTCGTTCGTCTGCAACGAGCGCGGCGGGATCATGGATGACGTCATCGTCGCCCGCCACGAGCATGCCAACGAGTGGTCCGTCGTCTGCAACGGGGCCAACCGGGCAAAAATCGTCGCCCACTTCGAGCGCGTCCGCCAGGTCGGCTCGCATGACGTCGTCATGGATGACGTCACCGAGGAGACCGCCATGTGCGCCCTCCAGGGGCCCAAGGTCATCGAGGATGTCGCCAACATCCTCAACGAGGCGGTGGATGAGGATGTGCGGACGCTGAAGAAATGGAACTTCGCCCGCGGGGTGTTCATGGACAGCCGCGTGGAGGTCTACCGCAGCGGGTACACTGGCGAGGATGGCGTGGAGCTGATCATGTCCGCCCCGATGGCCAAGCTGCTGGTCGGGATGATCGGGCACAAGTGGAAGCAGGCCCAGAGCCTGATCAAGCCGGCGGGCCTCGGCGCCCGCGACACGCTCCGCATCGAGGCGGGCCTGCCCCTCTATGGGCACGAGCTGGATGAGGACATCGACCCCCTCGCCACCGGCTTCGGCTGGGCCGTCTCGACCGACACCGCCTTCATCGGTGCGGATGCCATCGAGAAGCTCGCGGCGGACGGTGGGCCGGCCAAGAAGCTGGTGGGCCTCGAGCTCGACGGCCGCCGCACCGCCCGGCAGGGCACGCCGATCGTCCTCAACGACCTCCAGGTCGGCCAGGCCACCAGCGGCACGTTCAGCCCGACGCTTAACAAGAGCATCGCCATGGCCTACGTCGCCACGGAGTTCGCCGGCGTGGGAACGCGCCTGGGCGTGGATTTCAAGAAGGAGATCATCCAGGCGACGGTCGTGCCGTTGCCCTTCTACAAGCGCGACTAAGCTCCTGCGGCATTCATCCTTCATCCCTCCTCCTTCATCCTTCCGCCATGACCGCCCCCACCGACCGCAAATACCTCAAGAGCCACGAGTGGCACAAGCTCGACTCCGCCGCGGGCGACGTCGTCACCATCGGCATCACCCAGTTCGCCGCCGATGAGCTTACCGACATCACCTACGTCGATCTCCCCGACGTGGGGGCCAGCGTCGCCACCAACACGCCCTTCGGCGAGATCGAGTCGGTCAAGGCCACGGGCGACCTCTACTCCGGCGTCTCCGGCGAGGTGGTGGAGGTGAACGAGGACCTCAAGAACGACCCCTCCCTCATCAACACCGACCCGCACGAGAAGGGGTGGATGATCAAGGTGAAGATGAAGGACCCCTCCCAGCTCGAGAAGTTGATGTCGCCCGAGCAGTACATGGAGCAGGTGGGGTAGGAGGGGAATGACGAATGAGGAAACCAGAATGACGAATCAATGACCAATGACCGAATGACCTGGGGCGGCGGGACGCCTTCGTCATTGGGTCATTCGGGCTTGATTCGGATTTCTAGTTTCGTCATTCAGGCTTTTTTACCCCCCCTTTGTCCGCCGGCCCTTCCCGGCGAACATGTCTCTTGTGGTGAGCCGCGATCCCGCTACGCCTTCCGATGCCGAGCTACTGCGGCTGTACTTCCGCGGGCGGGATGACGCGGCGTTTGGGCGGGTTGTCGGGCGGCATATGCGGGCGGTGCGGCATGTGGCGTATCGCTACACGCATCACCGCCAGGCGGCGGAGGATGTGGCGCAGGCGGCGTTCCTCGTCATGGCCCAGCGCCCGCGGCAGGCGATGCGGTCCGCCAGGTGGAAG
>JBGTBZ010000660.1:0-3960 GCA_041749155.1 Phycisphaerae bacterium | reverse complement strand
GCGCCGCATTCAGCGCCAGCTTGCCCAGGTCGTGCAGCAGCCCGCTGGCAAAGGCGCTGGCCCGCTCCAGCCGCACCCGTCCCTTCCCCCGCCGCCGTGACAGGCGTTGGGAGAGGGTCTCGGCGGCACATCCGACCGCCAGGGCATGCATCCAGAGCTGGGTCTGGAGGTCTGGGAGCCTGCGATGCTCGCGCAGGGGCCTCGGAGGCTCTCCGGAGAGCACGAGGGCATCGACGAGGGGCAGGAACTGCTCCATCTCCACGGCCTGCCCCGGCTCCACGGCAAAACTGCGCACCACCTCCGCGGACAGCGGCGGAAGCGCATCCAGTTGGCGCAGGATCAGATCGATGCGGGAGTTGCTCATCTCGCTACTACCGCATCGGGCGAGGCAGTGCTGGGGGTTTAGGCAAGATTTTCGAAAATCGGACTTGCCTCAAGCGGTGGTAACCGCTGAGTCGAATGCTGAACCGCCCTGCGCGGCCTCCCCTGGCTGCGCCGGTGGTCGCGGCTTCATGAACGGCAGCGCCGCGATGCAGAGCAGGCCGACGGAGGCATCGATGAGAAGCGTCGTAACATACCCCCAACGTTCGATGGCATAACCCTGCCACCAGGCGGTGTAAGAGATCACCAGGTTCATCAGCGACATGTACGCCGTGAACTGCGTGGCCGCGACCGCGGGGTTGGACAGGTCCATGAACAGGGCAGTCCGCGAGCCATAAATCAGCCCCTGGATGAAACTGAACGTGCAGGCAGCCACCCAGAACGCCCCCACCAGCCCGGGCGGCACCGCGGGCTTCTCGCCGCCCTCCACGGGCGCCACCCACCCGTGGTGGTGCAGGGACCAGGCCATGAAGAGCGTGGGCACCAGGGTCAGCACGACATAGATGGCCACGGACTTGCGGCGGCCGAAGCGGTCGGACATCGCCCCGCCGACAATGCAGCCGGCGGCGGCGATAAGGGTTGCCAGGAGCGTGAGTTGGGCGATCTCCTCGTTGGTCATGCCCAGGTCCGGGCCGAGCGTGACGCGAACGAGCGAGGCCATTCCGTACGCCCCCGCCGGCAGGAGTGCGAAGACGACCCCCGCCACGGCGGCGCGGGTTCCCAGGATCGACTTCAGGGCTGTTAAGCCATATTGCCCGACCTCGCCTGCGATCCGCCCAAGCCGTGGACCCGCCGCAACCGGCGTTAGCGCCCGCGGTATCTCGCGGAGCCAGACGGTGACGCCCAGCATGATGGCAATGACCGCCGCGGCGACGAGCGGGAAGGTGAGGTTGAAGCGGATGTATTCCGAGAGGTAGAGGACGCCCGATCCGCCGATGGCCAGGCCGGTGTACTGGCCGGCGAACATCATGCCGCTGGCGACGCCGCGCTCCTCCTTTGGCAGCGTATCGACCGCCAGGGCGTCGATCGCCACGTCCTGCACGGCGGCGAAGACGTTGTGAACCAATATGATCCAGGAGAAGAGCGCCGCCCGGGTGTAGAAGTCCACGGGCCATGCCAGCAGGAGCGTGGCAGCCATGGCAATCTGGCACCCCGCAATCCAGAGCCGGCGGCGGCCCAGGCGCTCGGAGGCGACGAGGTCGACAATGGGCCCGGCGGCCCACTTCCAGGCCCAGGGAAGGTAGAGCCAGGCGGTGAAGAGGCCAATTTCAGCGGCGCCGACGCCGACCTGCCGCATCTGAGTGGCGACGGCGGTGGCGGCGAAGCCGAAGGGGATGCCCTCGCTGACATAAAGCAGGAAGAAGGCGGCCCGCCGTCCCCACTTGCTGGTCAGGAGGTTGGGCATGGCGTGGAGTGTAATCGGCCCGCGGGCCCGTCACGAGCCCTGGCGATGCGGCGCAAGATTCACTCGCTGAAAAAGCCGCGGCACTGCGTGCCGCAGGCGAGCGCGCAAGCCGTGCCCGAGCTTTCGTGGAATTCTGGGCCTCTGCGCATGCGTCCGCGGCACCCAGTGCCGCGGCTCGGGGACATCGCCCTAGACGTGCAGGAGGGTACCCACGCGCTCGACGAGCTGCTCGATGTTGAAGGGCTTCTTGACGAAGTCGTCGGCGCCCGCGGCGAGCAGGTCGTCGATCTCCTCCTGGTTGACGACGCCGCTGATGATGATGATGCGGGTGTCGGCGAACTCGGGCTTGCTCTTGATGGTCTGGCAAACGACGTTGCCGTTGATGTCCGGGAGCATGTAGTCCAGGAGGATCAGGTCCGGCCGGAACTCGGCGGTCATGAGGCCGGCCTGGTAGCCGCTGCTGGCGGTGCGGACCTCGAAGCGTCCGTCGCGGTCCAGGACATCGACGAACAACTCCACGATCTCGGGATCGTCGTCGACGACCAGCACCTTTGCGCGGGAGCTTGTCTCATCCAGGTTGTCGGGCGGGATGCCGTTCTCCTTCATGAACTGGATGAGGGCATCGCGCGGGATGCGGCGGAAGCGGCTGCCGGGGACGCGGAATCCCTTGAGTCGTCCGGCGTCGAAGCAGCGGATGATGGTCTGCTGTGAGACCTTGCAGATCTCGGCCGCTTCTCCAGTCGTGAAGACGGTCTTCATGGGTCGATCCTTCCCGAACATGGCATTCGGCACATATCGGTCCGGCGGCGCTTCATGCGCCGTCAGGGGGCGGGAATCCGCACCGCGGATACCCCAGCTTTCCTGTCTTCACATCGGCGAAGCGTTAACCAAACTTGAAAGCTCCACCACCCGCCGACGCGAGGTCACGTCCGATAAGCCGCAGTTTAATCGCGAACTCACGAAATCACGAAGTCGGAAACTGTTCCACGGGAGCGTCCGTGCTTCGTGAATTTGTGCTGGCGATCGATTCGCCGGCGACTAGCGATAGAACTCGATGATCAGGTTCATGTTGACCTCAAAGGGCACATCCTCCGGCGCCGGCAGCGCCTGGACCTTCGCGCTCAGCGTCTGAGGGTTGAACTCCAGCCACGGCGGGACGTCGAGGCCCGCCATGCTCTCCATGTTCTCGCGGATGAGCTTCTGGGCCTTCTCCTTGAAGCTCACTTCCATCCCCGGCTCGACGACGAAGCTGGCGATGTCCACCTTCTTGCCGTTGACCAGCACATGGCCGTGGTTCACGAGCTGGCGCGACGACCAGATCGTCCGGGCAGCGCCCAGGCGACGGACGACGTTGTCCAGCCGGCACTCCAGCCGCTGCACGAAGCTGGTGGCGGTGTTGCCCTTGGATTTGCGGGCGATGTCCAGGAAGCGGCGGAACTGCTTCTCCTGCATCCCGTAGTGGAAGCGGAGCTTCTGCTTCTCGTTGAGGCGGATGCCATATTCGGTATTGCGCCGGCCGCGATAGCCGTGCATGCCGGGAATGGTCAGCTCTTTGCCGGTGTGCTTGGGAATGTCGGCAATGGGGACGCCGACACGGCGGGAAAGCCGCACCTTGGGGCCGGTGTATCGGGACATGGAGGCGAAGTACCTTTCACGGCGGAGCAGATCCGCCGCCTAAAGCTGGCACGGCGGCCGTTGGCGTCGTCGCGTCGCGACGCCCGGCCGACTTACGTGCGTTTGCCGGTGATCCGCATGGCTTTGGGTATGCGGGCCGGGACAAGTTTGCACGCAGACGCGAGGCCTGACTATAGGTCGGCCTCCCCGGCCCGACGAGGTGGTGGGTCGTTGTACCCGGGTTCGGGGGCGTCGGGCTCGAGTTGTGAGGTCGCCCCGCCCGGGACGGCGGCCAGGCGCAAGTGGTGAAGCGTCCGGTAGATGTGATAGCCGACCCCGTCGATCCACTGCAGGGCCTGCAACTGGGCCAGGGCGGCATCCGGGGAGATCTCCCCCGCTGCGGTGCGCTCGAGGATGCGTGGGCGTTCACGGCGGCGCGTATCGGCGATCCGGCCGTTCAGGGCTCCTGCCAGGAGGTCGATCTGCTCGCCGGGTGGTGCGCCGGGGCTGCCGGCGAGCCATAGGCCCAGCGGGGCGGCGCCGGCGGCCAGGTCGCGGGC
>JBGTBZ010000659.1:0-1771 GCA_041749155.1 Phycisphaerae bacterium | reverse complement strand
GGCGCGCCCTGCTTGAGCAGGCGGGCGCCCGCCTGCTCAAGCAGGCTCGCCTCGGTACCCCTCGATGTTCGCGCACCAGGAGCGCCCATACCCATTGGGCGCTGGTGCGCGAAAGGCGCTCCAACTGCGCACCGCGCCTGCAAAAACGGCTTTCGCAGCTCCGAATCCAGCCCTGATGCCCAGAAATTCCGCAACTCCCTGGTGCGCGTTTGTGGCGCCTTACCCCCGCCCCCCGATCACCGCAAGCTGCCGCACGCTCCGCGGCAGGGCGAACGCAACACCCTCCTCCGCCAGCGTCCGCTCCTCCACGTTCGCGCCGAACTCCCGCTTCAGCCGCTCCAGCACGCCTTCCACGTACGCCTCCGGGGCGCTCGCCCCCGCCGTCAGCAGCACGCTCTCGGCACCCGCCAGCCACGTGGGATCGAGTTCGCTGGCCTCGTCGATGAGATACGCCGCCGTCCCCGCCTCGCGGGCGCGGTCAACCAGGCGGTTGGAGTTGCTCGAATTCCGGCTCCCGACGACCAGCACGACATCCACCTCGCCCGCCCAGGCGCTGACGGCATCCTGGCGGTTGGTAGTCGCGTAGCAGATGTCCTCCTTCGCCGGCTCGCGGATATCCGGGAACCTGGCTCGCAGCGCCGCGATGACGCGCTGGGCATCGGTCACGCTCAGCGTGGTCTGGGTCGCGTACACCAGCTTCGTGCCGGGGGGAAACGACAGGTGGGCCACCTCCTCCGGCTCCTCGATGATCGTGATGCGGTCCGGGGCCTCGCCCGACGTGCCGATCGCCTCCTGGTGGTTGCGATGGCCGATGAAGATGATCTGGTACCCCTCCTTCGCGTACCGAATCACCTCGTTGTGCACTTTCGTCACCAGCGGGCAGGTGGCGTCATGCACGACCAGCCCCCGCTCCGCCGCCTGCTGGCGCACGCTTGGGGGGATGCCGTGGGCGCTGAAAACGACCGTCTGCGCCGGCGGCACCTCGCTGACATCCTCCACGAACGTGACGCCGCGGGAGCGGAAATCATCGACAACATGCCGGTTGTGGACGATCGCGTGGTAGACGTAGACCGGTGGGCCCTGGGCGCGCAGCACCTGGTCCACGACGTCGATCGCCATGCGCACGCCGGCGCAGAACCCCCGCGGATTTGCCAGGATCACCTTCATCGCCTGATTCATCATACGCGGCGCGTTCCTATCATCCGCCCGCCGATGCCCGACCGCTTCTTCACGCACATCTTTCCCAACGGCCTGACGCTCGTCGCGGAGTCGATGCCGGGAATCAAGTCCGCCGCCATGAACCTGCTGCTGCCGGCCGGCGGGGTGACCGACCCGGATGGCGGGCGGGGATGCGCGACGGTGCTTGTCGAAATGGCCATGCGTGGCGCTGGTGAGCTGGACGCGCGGGCCCTGACCGAGCGGCTGGACGACCTGGGCCTCTCCCGATCGAGCAGCCCCTCGCTCTTTCACACCCGCTTCACTGCGGCGTCGCTTGCGAAGAACGTGCTGGCGGGCCTGCCGGTGTACGCCGACATCGTCCGCCGGCCGCACCTGAAGGACGAGGATTTCGAGCCCTCGCGCGACCTGGCCCTCCAGGCGCTGGCGGGGCTGGAGGACAGCCCGCAGACCCTTGTGATGATCAGCCTGCGCGAGCAGGCCTGGCCTGACCCGCTCGGCCGCAACACCATGGGCGAGACGGCGGACCTCGAAGCCCTGACTGCCCCCGCCGTCCGCGACGACTGTCGGCGCCGGTACGTGCCTGGCGGGGCGA
>JBGTBZ010000658.1:0-4085 GCA_041749155.1 Phycisphaerae bacterium | reverse complement strand
CGAGGCCGGCCTGCTGCCGCTGGGTGCGGATGTCTCCCTGCTCAAAGGCGTCGAAGAGCCGCTCCAGCAGCGGGGCGTCTATGCCCACGCCAGTGTCGGTCACGTCCACGCGGATGCGTTCAGGCGACGGATTCGAGGACCGGATGCTGATCCGTCCTCCCGCAGGCGTGAACTTCTGGGCGTTGCTGATCAGGTTCCAGAAGACCTGCTGCAGCCGGGTGCTGTCGCCGCGAATGTCGTGGCGTGCCGCCGACAGGTCCAGCGAGAGGTTGGCCGATGCCTCGCGCTGGCAGATATCGACGGCGGAGCGGATCAGCAGGTGCAGGTCGACATCCTGCACATCGAGCTGGAGCGTGCCGCGGGAGATGCGTGTGAGGTCTAGGAGGTCTGAGATGAGGCGGCTTTCCAGCTCGATGTTCCGCTTGATGGTGGCGATGTCCTGGCGAACGTCCTCGGGAAGGTCGCGGCGCGATTCCAGCAGCGAAGCGGTGAGCAGGACGGGCGTCAGCGGCGTGCGCAGCTCGTGGCTGAGGACGGCCAGGAACTGGTCCTTGGCGCGGCTGGCCTCCTCGGCCTCGCGCTTGGCGCGCATCACGTCAGTGACGTCCATGCTGGCGACGGTGACGCCCGAGACGTTGCCCGCGGCATCGCGCAGGGGCTCGACGGTGACGTCGAAGACGTACTCGTGGTCGTAGATGGTGGTCGCGATGCGCCGGCCTTCGCCCACGCCGCTTGCGATCACCCGCTGCTTGAGGTCGATCAGCTCGCGGATGCTCTGGATCGGCAGGATCTCCCCGTCGCGCTTGCCGACGATCTCGCCGGCATCGAAACCGAAGCGCGGATTGTAGATCCATGTGTAGCGCAGGTCCGTGTCGTTGGTGTAGACGCTGACGTTCGTGTTCTTCAGCGCCACGCGGAAGCGCTCCTCGCTGGCGCGAAGCGCGTCTTCCGCCTGCGTCCGCTCCGTGATGTCGATGCCCGTCGGGTTCAGAAAGCGCACCTCCCCGGACGCGTCGCGGATCGGGTGCATCGCAAAGTCCGTGAGCCGCTCGCTGCCGTCGGCAAGCCAGTAGCGCAGCACTTCACGGAAGACCTCGCCCGATTTCGCCTGCCGTGTCGCGACCCGGATCCGCGACTGCATCTGCTCAGAGCCGCGCCACCACGCCGTCTCCCAGAAGGGCTTGCCCAGCACCTCCTCGCGCCTATAGCCGCACCAGTCCACCGCCAGGTCGTTCACCTCGCGCAGGGTGCCGTCCAGGTCCATGATGCCCGCGAAGATGCCCGACTGGTTGAAGACGGTCTGGAACTTCGCCGTGGCCGCCATGGCCCGCTCGATCAGCGATCGCTCGCGCTCCTCCGCCTGCCGGCGCGAGGTGATGTCGCGAAGGATCGACAAGTGCGTTCCGGGCAGGATCTGCGCCACCGCCCGGTATTCGACGTGCGCCATCGAGCCGTCCTTGCGGCGGATCTGGTACTCCCCGTCCTGCCGGCCCGCGCCGATGAACTGCCGCCACGCGGCACGCGCGCCTTCGACATTGGCCTCGGGCGTCAGGTCCCAGGCCCGCTTGGCAAGCAGCTCCTCGGGCGCATAGCCGGTGATCTCGCAGGCCGCCGGGTTGACTTCGATGAGCCGGCCCTCGTCGTTGGCCAGGAGGATGGCGTCGCGGGCGTTGTCGAAGAGCGTCCGGAGGCGGCGCTGGCTCTGGGAAAGCTCCTGCTGGGCCTGGCGCAGCCAGTCCACCTGCTCGGCCAGCTTCTCGCGCAGGCTCACCTGCTCCGTGAGATCGAAGTGGACCAGCACCACCTCCTCCACCTGGCCATGCTCATCCTTCACAGGGAAGATGTGCGCCGCGCACCACACGACCTTCCCCGCGTATTGCCCTTCCGGCGGGATATAGGGAATCGGGTCGATCCGCGCCGCCTCCCCGGCGAAGGCCTGTCGGATCAGCGGCATGATCCCCCGCTCCACCAGCTGCTGGTCTTCCAGGATGTTGTACTGAATCTCCCCGACCCGCGCGCCCCAGAGCTGCTCCCAAGCCCGGTTGGCCGTCTTCATCCGCCCGTCCGGCCAGAATACCTGCGTCGAGAGTGGCGACTGCTCGATCAACCGGTCGAAATATAGCTGGCGGCGCTGGTCCTCCGCCCCTTGCGCATCGCCGACGCTTCCGGGGGCGGCCTTGCCTCCGGCGCGATTCTCGGGTTGCTGAGCTTCACGAACGTGCAAAGCGGCCTCGTAACCTCGCTGGCCCCCCAGGGTGGCAGGAGTCTACCACGATCGCCCCCACTCGCCCCTTGGCAATCCGCGGCCTTGCTTCCCGGGCTTTACAACTTTTGAATCCCCAGTACCGTTCGCCCTCCGCGGCTGCCCGGCGCGTAAGATGTCCTCGCCGACAGCCACGGATGGCTGCCCGACGGCAAGCCAAGTCTCGCAGCAGGCAATACTTGTGAGCCAACCAAGACCGATCCTCCCGACCCTCTCCGCCCCGGCGGACCTGCGCAAGCTCGACATGAACGGCCTGGAAGACCTGGCCACGGAGATCCGCGCACAGATCTTCCGCGCCGTCAGCCGCTCCGGCGGGCATCTCTCCAGCAACCTGGGCATCGTCGAGCTGACCCTGGCCCTGCATTACGTCTACGAGTTCGGCCCCCATCCCGACGGCCCCGACCGCCTGCTCTTCGATGTCGGTCACCAGTGCTACCCGCACAAGATGCTCACCGGCCGCCTCGCGGGCTTTGCCAACCTCCGCAAGGAGGGGGGCGTCGGCGGATTTCCCATGCCCGAGGAATCCGACTACGACCTCTTTGCCGTCGGGCATGCCGGCACGGCCATCAGCACCGCCGTCGGCATGGCCCGGGCAGACGCCGCGGCGGGGCGACGCAACCATGTCGTCGCCGTCGTGGGGGATGCCAGCATCGTGAACGGGCTGGCGTTCGAGGGGCTGAACAACGCCGGCACGCTGGACCGCCAGCTGTTGATCGTGCTGAACGACAACGGCATGAGCATCAGCGGGCCGCAGGGGGCCTTTGCCGAATACCTGGAGCGCGTGCGCGTCAGCACCACCTACGACGAGTTCAAGCGGGCAAGCAAAGCCATCATCAAGCAGATGCCCGGCAGCGTCGCCCATGCCATCGAGCAGGCCTGGACGAGCCTGACCGCCGGCGTGAAGGGGGCCATGTGGCCGGGGCAGTTTTACGAGGCCCTGGGCATCAAGTACATGGGCCCCATCGACGGGCACGACCTGCCGGAGATGATCCAGTTCCTCGGCGAGATTCAGCACGTGGACAAGCCCGTGCTCCTGCACGTCAAGACGCACAAGGGCCAGGGATACGAGGCGGCCCTGGCAGACCCCACGCTCATGCACTCGCCCGCCGCCTTCGATGTCTTTGAGGACGCGGATGATGAGGGCAACGGCGCGGAGGCGGCCCTGGCCAGGTGCCGGGTGGAGATCCGCAAGGAGGCCGGCAAGAGCTGGACGGCGGCCTTTGCCGATGCCGCCATCGCCGTCGCGGCCAGCGACGAGCGCATCTGGGGCCTGACCGCCGCCATGCCCGACGGCACGGGCATGAGCAAGTTCGCAAAAGCCTACCCCGAGCGCGCCCTGGATACCGGCATCTGCGAATCGCACCTGGCTGCCATGGCGGCGGGGATGGCCAAGGCGGGGCTGAGGCCGCTTGCAGCCGTCTATTCCACCTTCGTGCAGAGGTGTTTTGATCAGATCTGGCAGGAGATCGTGCTGAACGCCCAGCCGGTGGTCTTTGCGATGGACCGGGCGGGGTATGTGGGCAGCGACGGGGCGGTGCACCACGGCTTCATGGACATCAGCTTTTTGCGGCCGATGCCCGGCATCGTCCTGATGGCCCCCAGCGACGAGGCGGAGCTGCGGCGCATGCTCGGGCTGGCCTTTACGCTGGAAGGCCCCGCGGCCCTGCGCTACCCGCGGGATGTGGTGCCCCCGATCGACTTTGAGAAGCTGGTGGCACAGGACCTGGCCGACCAGGCCAGCCGCATTGCCCTGGGGCAGAGCCGGACGCTGAAGACCGGGGAGGATGCGGCCATCATCTCCTATGGCGCCCTGGCGAGCGAG
>JBGTBZ010000657.1:0-2289 GCA_041749155.1 Phycisphaerae bacterium | reverse complement strand
GACGCGCGGCACGGCGCGACCCTCGGACCTGAACGTCGAGTACCCCATCACCATCGACTTCAGCGAGGCCGCGGTCGGAACCAGCGTGCCGATCAAGCTCAGCCGCGGCGGGTCGGTGGAGACGATCACCGTCAAAGTGCCCGCGGGCGTCAAGAATGGCCAGCGTGTGCGCATCAAGGGCCGCGGCGGGCAGCAGGGGTCGGCGAAGGGAGACCTGATCCTGGTCGTGACGGTGCGCGATCACCCCTACTTCCGCCGCGAAGGGCTGAATATCGTCCTGGAGGTGCCGATCACCGTCTGGGAGGCGTTCCTCGGGACCAAGGTGGAAGTGCCCACGCTGGAGGAACGGGTGACCTTGACCGTTCCGCCGGGCTCAAGCAGCGGGCAGAAGCTGCGCATCAAGGGCAAGGGCATCCGCAAGGGGGAGGAGCGCGGCGATCAGCTCGTCGAGCTTCGGATCCTCGTGCCGCGGGACCTTGAGCCTGAGGATCGCAAGATCATCGAGCGGCTCTGGGAGAAGTACAGTGGGGCGACGCGCAAGGAAGTGCCGTGGAGTGAGAACCGGAGCAGTGAATGAGCTCAAACGTCGATTGGGCGGCCTTCCGCAGTCTCGTGCCGTCCCTGCCAGGGCGGATCAACCTCAACGCCGGCACGCTGTCGCCGACGCCCATGCCCGTCGTGGAGGCCGTCGAGGCGCTGCGGCGGCTGATGCACGCCAACGGCACGGAATTCTTCGTGTCGCTGCTCCCGCCGATGGTGCAGGAGTCGCGACGGCGGCTGGCGGAGTATCTCAACTGCGACATGCAGGGATTGCTCCTTCTGCCGAACGTGACCTTCGCGATGAACATCGCCATCGACTCAATGCCCCTGAAGGCCGGCGACGAGGTCCTGCTGACGGACCACGAGTACGGGGCCATGAAGTTCGCCTGGCAGCGCCGCACGCGCGAGACGGGGGCGAGTTTGAGGTACGTCGAGCTTCCCCCCGACCCGGCCTCGCCACAGGAGCTTGTTCAGCGCGTCGAGGCGGCCCTGACCGACCGAACCCGCGTGCTATTCTTCTCGCACATCACCAGCCCCACGGCCCTAATCCTGCCCGCGGAGGCGCTGTGCGCCCCGGCCCGCCGGCGCGGGATCGTCTCCATGGTGGATGGGGCGCATGCCCCGGGCATGATCCCGGTGGACCTCTCCGCCATCGGGGCGGACTTCTACGGGGCCAACTGCCATAAGTGGATGATGGCGGCCCCCGGCTCAGGCTTCCTTCACGCCGCGGAGCCGGTGCGGGGCCTGCTGCGTCCGCCGGTGGCGAGCTGGGGCATGGACTACGCCCCCGAGCGTCCGGATGAGGACAGCCTCTGGGGCGGCAGCTTCTGGCAGCGCTCTTTCGAGTACATGGGCATCTACGACCGCTGCCCGCAGTGCACGGTCCCCGCGGCCCTGGATTTCCGGGACCGCATCGGCCAGGCGAACGTCGATGCCCGCGTGGCGGAGCTGAAAGCCCACGCCCGCCGGCGGCTGGGGGAGGCGGGGCTGAACTGCCTCTCGCCCGACGATCCCCGGCTGACCGGGGCGATGCTTCTCTTCGACTGGCACCGCGTGGAGGACACCACCGTGACCCGCACGCCCTGGTGGGAGCAGCAGCGCATCCTCGCGCCGGTTACAAACGTCGGCGATCGCTACTTCCTGCGCGTCTGCTGCGCGTGGTTCAACACCGAGGAGGAGATCGATGCCCTCGCCGAGGCGATCAAGGCTCATTCCCGCGGATCGCGCTGAATCCTCTTGGCGGAGTCGTGGAGGGCCCGGTGCTCCGCCCGGTGCAGCAGGAGCGAGACCACCAGGCTCAGCACGATCGACCCCGCGAACGCCGCCACGCCCCATTCCAGGCGCACGCGCGAGCCCGGCAGGCCCTTGATCGCGATCACCAGCAGCGCCAGCACCATCACATCCAGCATGCTGAACTTCCCCGCATGGTGCGCCAGGCGGAACATCAGCCCCGCGGGCCGGCCGCCGGCGAGGACCTCGTTCGTCCACGCCATCAGCATCAGCTTCAGCGTCGGGAAGACGCAGGAAAACGCCAGCAGCAGCAGCCCCAGGCCCAGGTTGTCATGCTCCATGATCGCCAGGATGCCCCCCAGCAGGCTGTAGGTGCTGGGCTGATCCTTCACCATCTCCGGCGAGAGCAGGCGCAGCCACCCCTCGTAGCGCCCAAAGCTGGTCACGATCGTCATGCAGGGCGCCACCAGCCCCACCCCCAGCAGCCCCCCCGCCGCCAGGAGGAGCACGCGCAGCAGC
>JBGTBZ010000656.1:0-2954 GCA_041749155.1 Phycisphaerae bacterium | reverse complement strand
TTCCGCCAGCGCTGGTGCATCCTGACGCCCGCCGACGACGCCGACCCGCAGGCGGTCGCCGCAGTGACCGCGTTCTGGGAGGCGCTCGGCGCGCACGTCGAGCTGATGGACGCCGACCACCACGACCTCGTGCTGGCGGTCACCAGCCACATCCCGCACCTGATCGCCTACACCATTGTCGGCACCGCGAGCGATCTCGAGGAGGTCACCCGCGGCGAGGTGATCAAGTACTCGGCCGGCGGCTTTCGCGATTTCACCCGCATCGCCGCGAGCGATCCGGTGATGTGGCGCGACGTGTTCCTGACCAACCGCGACGCGGTGCTCGAGATGCTCGGCCGCTTCACCGAGGACCTGACCGCGCTCCAGCGCGCGATCCGCCACGGCGACGGCGAGGCCTTGTTCGACCTCTTCACCCGCACCCGCGCGATCCGCCGCTCGATCATCGAGCAAGGGCAGGACGACGCGCGGCCGGATTTCGGGCGAAGCGATCACTAGGCGTTCGGGGACAGCTCTTCAGACCATCGCGTGAATGTCGGCGTTGGGTGGAAACCGGACATTGGCGAGGGGCTCTGGCGGGAGTAGAACCAGCTGCCCTCCTCGTTGTAAGGAGATGCAGCGATGGTGCTCATTCTTCACCGCGGTTTCACTGTGATCGTAGTGGCAGCGCTGCTGCTTTTCGCTCCATCGGCTGTGGCCCAGATTCAACCGACCGGGATCCGCATGGTCGAGCTCGACGGTCGCGCGGTTCGGGTCCAGACCACGGGCCTGAACAATCGCCGCCCCGGGACACCTGTCGTGATCTTCGAATCTGGAGCGTCGGTATCCCTTGAGGCTTGGCGAAGCATCCTGCCGGAGGTTGCCAAGTTCACGCCGGCGGTTGCCTATGACCGGGCCGGACTCGGCCAGTCGGAATGGGACGGCATAAGGCCCACACCGCGGCACAGCACTGATCGGCTGCGGCGCTTACTTCGGGAGATAGGCGCTGACCCGCCCTACATCCTCGTCGGGCATTCCTGGGGGGGCATGCTGATGCGCTATTATGCTGGCTATCATCCAGACGAAGTGGAAGGGCTTGTCTTCGCGGATCCCGCGCCGATACTAACGCTGGAGCGCCGCGCTAATCTCGTTCCCTTCGACGCGGTAGGTGCCGGCGAAGCAGGCTACAACGCCTACTGGGACGCCTTTTCAGGTCTGGTGAGCCGCTCCGCTCCGGCTGTGCAAGCCGAGTTCGCAATGCTGCGCACGCTGCTGGCCATGGAGCTGACGGAACGAGATCTGCAGCCCCTGCCGCCAGTGCCCGTAGTGGTGATCGTCGCCGGGCGGTTCCAGCCGCTGCCGATCTATGACCAGTTCTCATTCGACGGTCGCGCCCACTTTGAGGCCGACCTGCGCCACCGCATTCAGGCGCTCCAGGAATGGGCTCTTGAGTCCCCCGATGGGCTGTTGCTGGTGGCCAGCCGGAGCACTCATTCGGTCCCGCGCGAAGTTCCCGACTTGATCGTCTGGAGCATTAGACGAGTGCTGAATGCTGAATGCGGCGCGTGCCGGATGACAGAGCTCTCAGGCCGGTAACCCAAACGTCCGCAATGGTTCGAAAGCGGACATTGACCCGAGCCACCGTCCGTGCGCAGTTGTGCTGTCAGGTCGAGGAGAAGGCTATGGGCCATTCACTCCAGGTTGCGCATTTCGGGCTGAGGACGCGCAACCTTCCCGCCGCCATCGATTGGTACGGTCGGGCGCTCAACGCTCAGGTGCGATTCAAGAATGAGCTGGCTGCATTCATGAGCTTTGATGACGAGCATCATCGGTTCGTCCTCTGGGACGATGGCGAAACGGAAGAGAGGCCGGAGAATGCACACGGCGTGGATCATATCGGGTTCAGCTGTGGCGGCCCGCGGGCACTCGCCGATGAATATGAGCGCCTGAAGGGCGTTGGCATTGAGCCGACCTTGAGCGTGAACCACCACTTCACTTCGTCGCTTTATTACCGAGATCCTGATGGAAACGAGGTCGAGATCACCTGCGACAACATGCCCAGCAAGGCCGAGTGCTCCGCATTCATGGGGTCTCCGAAGATGGCTGAGGCAATGCAGCCGCCCTTGTTCGGCTCGGAGTTCAATCCCGAAGAGCTACTGAGACTCCGCAAGGAAGGGGTGCCTGAGCAGGAGTTGGCGAAGATAGGCCTCTGAGCGCGGTGCTGTCGCCTGGATGGACGCATTCGAGCCGGATTTGAGCAGATTGTCGGCCATGCGAGATTGGGCAGGCGGAACAATCCGTTGCTGCCTGCGTAGTCTTGTGAACCTGGCACGAGGGAGGCGTGACGCGGCAACGCCTGATGGAGACCCTCGATGCGCAAGATTCTTCTACCCACCATGATGGCCGGCACTTTGCTGCTCGGCGGCTGCGCTGCCATGGGCGGAGGCCTGCTAGGCTCCGTTCTGGGAGGCGGCACGGGCAACCAGGGCTATTCCAGCCAGGAGTTCCAGCGAGCGGCCGTCGATGCCTGCGGCCGGGAAGCGTCCCGGTACGGGCGGGTGAGCATCACCAACGTGCAGCAGAGCAGCAGGGACACGGTGCGCGTGGACGGCCGCATCCAAACCAACGATGGACGCCAGCGCCAGTTCACCTGCACCTTCCGCAGCGACGGCCGGATCGTCGACTTCCGCACCAATTGATTGCGCGGCCTGGCTCGAGTCAGGCGCCAACGCCCGGCGAACCTGAGGCCTGTGCGAATCCCCCGTACCGGGGAGGATTGAGCGCGTTGATCGCCTCGAGCACGCGGGCCTCGGCTTCGGCGCGAGGCAGTCCCGGCGGGATCGGCTCGGCGAAGCGGTAGGTGACGGTGCCGCTGCGCTTCCAGCGGCGGTGGTAGAGCGGCCCGCTGGAAGTCCTGGCTGTTATAGCCCTGGTTGCCCGTGCCGCCTCCGAGAACGGAACCTAGCAGGTCTCCGCCC
>JBGTBZ010000655.1:0-4509 GCA_041749155.1 Phycisphaerae bacterium | reverse complement strand
TCGGCGGCGGCGAGCAGGCGCAAGGCGCGGGTGCTGGCGCCGCTGGCCTTCCAGAGGGCCTCGATGCTGGTGAAGGGGCCTTCACGCGCCACGGCGCGTGCGATCGCCTCGGCGTCTTCCTGGCGCAGGCCCTTGACGCGGTTCATGCCCAGGCGAAGGGCATTTCCCCCGCTCGCTGAAGCGGGCTCGCCTTGTTGCCCTTCCTCCGGCACTTCGATGTTGGATGTTGGATGTTGGATGTTGGATGTTCCCTCTGCCCCTCCATGCCTTCGTGCCTCAGCGGAGGCTGCGTCTCCGCGCGTGCCTTCGTGGCTTAACTCCTCCGGCTCCAACGTGCATTCCCACTCGCTGAAATGCACATCCACGCCCCGCACCTCCACGCCGTGCCGCTGGGCGTCGATCACGATCTGCGCCGGCGCGTAAAAACCCATTGGCTGGCTGTTCAGCAGGGCACAGGCAAACACCTCGGGATAATGGCACTTGATCCACGACGAGGCGTACACCAGCAGGGCGAAGCTCGCCGAATGGCTCTCCGGAAAACCGTAGCTGGAAAAACCCTTGATCTGCTCAAAGCACCGCTCTGCAAAACCGCGCTCATACCCATTGCCGATCATCCCGCTGGTGAACCGCGACTGAAAATCCTCCAGGTCGCCGTACCGCCGGAATCCCGTCACCGCCCGCCGCAGCTTGTCGGCCTCGTCGGGCGTGAAGCCGGCGCAGTCGATGGCAAGCTGCATCGCCTGCTCCTGGAAAAGCGGCACCCCCAGCGTCTTCTTGAGAATCCGCTCGATAGCAGGGCTGGCGTAACTCTCCTTCTCCTTCCCCATGCGGCGGCGGAGATACGGATGAACCATCCCGCCCTGGATCGGCCCCGGCCGCACAATCGCCACCTCAATTACCAAGTCATAAAAGCACCGCGGGCGCAGGCGGGGGAGCATGGACATCTGCGCTCGACTCTCGATCTGGAAAACGCCGATGGTGTCGGCCTTGCAAATCATGTCATAGACCTCCGGTTCCTCGTGAGGCAGCGTCGCGATGGTCAGCGGCCGGTCATAATGCTGCTCCAGCAGATCGAACCCACGGTGGAGGCAAGTCAGCATTCCAAGCCCCAAGACATCAACTTTGATGAATCCCATTGCATCCAAATCGTCCTTGTCCCACTCGATGACGGTGCGATCCGGCATCGCCGCGTTCTCGATGGGAACAAGCTGATTCAGCGGCGTCTCCGTCAGCACAAATCCGCCCACATGCTGCCCCAAGTGCCGCGGGAAGCCCTGGATCTCCAGGCTCAGCCGCAGGAAATGCCCAATCGTCGTGTCATTGGGATCGAGCTTCAGCGCCGCCAGCGTCTCGGATTCGGGCGCCTGGCCGCCCCAGAAATCGATGTTCTTTGCCAGCCGATCCACCACGTCCAGCGACAAGCCCAGCGCCTTACCCACCTCACGCACCGCCGACCGCCCGCGGTAGCTGATCACCTCCGCCGTCAGCGCGGCGCGGTCGCGGCCGTATTTTCGGTACAAATACTGAATCGCCTCCTCGCGGCGCTCGTGCTCGAAGTCGATGTCGATGTCCGGCGGCTCCTTGCGCTCCCGGCTGATGAAACGCTCAAACAGCACGTCGATGAACGCCGGGTTCACCTCCGTCACGCCCAGGCAATAGCAGACCGCACTGTTCGCCGCCGCCCCACGGCCCTGGCAGAGGATGTTGATCGACCTCGCATAACGCACTAAGTCGTGCACTGTCAGGAAGTAATGCGCGTACTGCAGCTCGTCGATCAACGCCAGCTCGTAGGCGATCTGTGCACGCACCTTGTCCGGCACGCCGTCGGGGTAGCGCCACGCCGCCCCTTCCCATGTCAGCTTCGTCAGGTGCCCGATTGACGTCGCCCCCTCGGGCACCACCTCCGACGGATACTGATACCGAAGCTGATCCAGGCTGAAGGCCGACGCCCGCCGTGCAATCTCCACGCTCCGCGCCACCGCCAACGGGTAGTCGCGGAAGAGGCGGTCCATCTCCTCCGGCGGCTTGAGGTACCGCTCGCCGTTGGGCAGCAGGCGGTGGCCGGCCTCCTCCAGCGTGCAGCCGTGGCGGATGCAGGTGGCGACGTCCTGGAGCATCCGCCGGCCGGGGACGTGATAATGCGCCTCCTGAACCGCGACCATGGGCAGGCGGGTCTGGTCGCACAGGCGAGCGATATCGCGCAGGCGGCGCGTGTCGTCCGGACCGTAGCAGCAGGTGGCCGCGATGCTCAGGCGATCGTCGTCAAACCACCGCTGCAGCGTCCGCAGCCGCGCCAGGTACGCATCGTCGATCTGCCGCGGCGGAACGGCGACGGCGAGCAGATCCTGCGAGTGTTCGAGCAGATCCTCAAAGCTGAGATAGCAGTGTGCCTTGGGGGCCCGCCGCTTACCGAGTGTCAGAAGCTGGCAGAGCCGGCCGTAGCTGGCGACATCCGTCGGGTAAACCAGCGCCGCAAACCCCCGCGGATCCGCCAGCACCAGCCGGCAGCCGACAACCAGCGGGATGCCGACCTCCTTGGCGGCGGAATGGGCGCGGACGATGCCCGCCAGCGTGTTGGTGTCGGTCAAGGCGATCCCGCGGTATCCCAGCTCCGCGGCGCGGACGGCGTACTCGTCTGGATGGCTGGCGCCGGTAAGGAAGGTGAAGTTGCTGGTGACCGCCAGCTCCACGTAGCTCGCCCGGCTGCCGGCGCGCACGATCTTCGCCGCGCCAGGCTTGGCGTGCGAAGGATGGGGCCGGGCTTTGGGAATGGCTTCGGGCATTGCTGAGCGGAGTGAGGCCACGAATCAGCACGAATGGGCACGAATGCAGCTTTTTTTGCGTGCTTCGTGTGCATTCGTGTCATTCGTGGCTCTCCAAAGCTGGAGAGCAGAGATGGAAGCCTCTGCTTACGGGGTCACCCCCACACGCCGTGAACGAACCATCTCCTGGAAAAACGGCTGCGGTACACCCACAGCCACAGGCCCTCTTCATCCTGGAGCCGGTAGTAATCGCGCGCCGGATGGCGGCGCGAGAGGGCAAACTGCCACCACCGCCTGTCGATGCGCTCCGGGCCGACGGCGGTGACGATGCGATGCAGGCGATGCCATTGCAGTCCCAGGATCGGTCCCTCCGGCTGCAGCAGCGTCACTTTCGCCGGCTCCGGCTTCTCGAAGAGCATCGTCGGCCGATCCCCCGGCGAGGGAATGAAGGTGCTGGTCGGCTCGGGCGTGGTAGTGCCGATGGAATCGGCTTCGTCGACGACGATCTGCTCCGCCGGCTCCCGGGGCGAAGAACCACAGAGGCGCAGAACGAATGACGCCGCGCATGAACTCGGCTTTGCGGTTTCCCGCGTGACAATCGCCTCTGACTTGGTTACCTCATCAGAAAAACCGCAAAAGCGCAGAGGATGCGGGGAAGAGACAGTTCCTTCTTCCCTTCTTTGCGCGCCTTTGCGCCTTTGCGATCCCTCCGCCTTCAGATCCGCCAGCCCACCCTCGCTCGCCGGACGCAGGCGAAACGCCGATTCGGGGATATGCGTCGCCACCGCCTCCCCCGCCAGCACCGCCGACTGGCCCAGGCTGCTTTCGAGCAGGTCGATGAGCTGTCCAGCCGACTCCCTCAGGCGGTCACTGACCAGCTCCGCCGACTCATCCGAGGAGCCATCGAGGTGCTCCTGCTCGTGCGGCAGTGGGGCGGTGCGGCGGGCGGTGAGACTGAGTTCCTCAATGCCCTCGCCCAGGTGCAGTCGCTCGATCCGGGGGCGCAGCAGGTTCCAGAGGTGCCGGACGTTACGGCTGGGGCGGCTGAGGGTGAGCACTTCTTGCGACCATTCGAGGTGAAGCTCCTCGTCCAGCCGCTCAATCTCCAGCACGAGCTTCCGCGCCCCCGCTTCGCGCTTCAGGAGCTGCTCGCAGAGCATCTCCACCAGCTTCTGCACCGCCAGCTCGATCGCCTCGAGCTGCGTCGTCGGCCCGGAAAAACGAATCCGCGCCGCCGGCGGTTCTTCATGGCGCACGGGCCGCAGCGCTTCCATCGCCTCGCCGGTGGCCTGGTCAATGCGCAGGAGCAGGTCAGCGTCAAAACGCGCCGCGATCTCCTCCCGCGGGATGGCCAGGAGCTGGCCGACGTGGTCGATGCCAACCTCCGCCAGCTCATCGACGATCCTGCGCTCTACCCGCAGCGCCGCGATCGGCAGGCGCTCGAAAAGCTCGGGCCATTCAACCTCCGTGACGATGCGGAAGGCTGGAGAAACGCAAAGACGCAAAGAGGGAGCAAAGGTGGAGGAGTTCGCGCCCGGCGCCGCGGCATCGACCGGCATCGAGACCGCCGCGAAGTTGCGCGCCACGGAGCGGAGAGGGGGAGAAGGGGAGTGTGGGAGACAGGGAGCGGGGGGGGTCCGATCCGCCGCAAATCGCGCTACCGCCCAGGCCGCACCGATCGTCGGCGCCATCCCCACCCGCGCCTCCAGTCCCAGCGACTCCATCGCCTCGGCCACCATCGCCGCCA
>JBGTBZ010000654.1:0-2065 GCA_041749155.1 Phycisphaerae bacterium | reverse complement strand
CTGCCGTCGGACTCCGCCTGCCGGCCCCCGCGGGTGGCGTACATCTCCGAGTTGAGCTCCATGGCCTTGCGATGGTCTCCTACGTAGCAGAGGTAGGTCGCCAGCACATCCACCCACATCCCTCGCTCCTCGCCGGAGGGCTCCTGCTGCTCCAGGAAGGCCACCGCTCCCAACGGACCGGCCGGGCCGCTCTTGATCTCGTGAGCGGCAGAAAAAAGGGTCCGCGGGCGAGCGGGCTCGGCGGCCTGCGTCGCCGGCGGATCCTGCGCCGCCGCGAAAAGCCCGAGCATGCCGGGGAGCAGCAGAAACAAGTCAAAACTTCCTACAACGCCGTGAGATGTCATGGGGTCCCTTCCGAGAAATACAAATGCATCGCAGCGAGGACGCGTGTCACGTCGCAAATCTAACCGCTGAGAGCGGGCAGACGGAATCTTGACTCAGGAAAGTCCAGCTCACGCGAGGGCGGAGACAACCTGATACGTCACGAACGCCGCCGTCCACGCGAGCACCGTCATGTAGCCAAGCTGAAACGCTGCCCACTTCCAGCTCCCGGTTTCGCGGCGCGTGACCGCCTGCGTCGGCAGGCACTGCATCGCCAGCACGAAGAAGACCAGCAGGCTCATGCTCGTCGCCAGCGTGAAGACCGGCGTGCCGTCGGGGCGCTTCTGTGCCGCCAAGGTCTGGGTCAACGTTCCCGAGTCTTCGGCGGCGTCCTCGCCGATGCCGTAGACGATCGCCAGCGTCGCCACGATCACCTCGCGGGCCGCGAAGCTCGAGAGCACGCCGACGTTGATCCGCCAATCAAAGCCCAGCGGCGCGAACACCGGCTCGACCAGCCGGCCCAGCCGGCCAATGGCGGAGTACTCCGCCTGGTAGCTGCCGACCAGCCGGTCCATTGCATCGGCGGCCTCCTCGTCGCCCGCCGCGGCGGCGGAGTCGAGCGCGGCGATGCGCGAGGCGTCCTGCTGCGTCGCAACCGTGGCGACGGAATCGGCATCGACCTTCGGATAGGTCGTCAGCGCCCAAAGCACCAGCGAGATCAGCAGGATGACCGTGCCCGCCCGGCGCAGGAAGATCGCTCCGCGGTCGTAGACGGTCAGCAGGGCCGTGCGCAGGCTGGGCATGCGGTAGTCCGGCAGCTCGAGCACCAGCGGCGTCGGCTTCCCGGGCAGGATCGTCCGCCGGAAGATGAACGTCATCACGAACACCGCCGCGATCCCCAGCAGGTAGGCGCCGGTAAACATCAGTCCGCCGAGGACGGGCTGATTTGCAAAGAGAAGGGCCGCCACCATCGCATAGACCGGCAGGCGGGCGCTGCAGGTCATCAGCGGAATCACCAGGATCGACAGCAGGCGGTCGCGCCGGTCCTCGATGACGCGCGTGCTCATGATGGCGGGAATGGCGCAGGCGTGGGCGGTCAGCATGGGCACGAACGCCTTGCCTGGCAGGCCAACCTTGCTCATCAGGCGATCCATCACCAGCGCCGCCCGCGCGAGGTAGCCGGTGTCTTCCAAGAGACTTAGCAGGAAGAAGAGAATGCAGATCTGCGGCAGGAAGACCAGCACGCTCCCCACGCCGCCGATCACGCCATCGACAACCAGGCTCTGGAAGTCTCCCTCCGGCAGCAGCGCGCCGACCTGCGTGCCCAGCCAGCCGATGCCCACCTCGATCCAATCCATCGGATACGTCGCCAGCCAGAACGTCGCAATGAACCGGGCCGCGGTGATCACCGCGAAGGCAAGAAGCCCGAAGATCGGGTGGGCCGCGAAGCGGTCGAGCTGATCGGAGCGCAGCCGCGACCGGCCCTCATCTCCGCCGCCGGCCTTGCTCTCGATGCTCGCCGCCCAGCGGTGGCGGTTGGCGAAGGGACAGCCCGAGCAGCTCGTGCAGGCGACCAGCGAATCAGGCACTTTCACCGGCGCCGGCGCCAGCATCAGGTCCCCCACGCGATCCAGCAGCTCCGTCAGCCCGCGTCCCGTGCGGGCGCTGATGGGCACGACCGGCACGCCCAGCTCCACCGACAACGCCTCGGGATTGATCACGCGCCGCTCGCGCTCCGCAACGT
>JBGTBZ010000653.1:0-4974 GCA_041749155.1 Phycisphaerae bacterium | reverse complement strand
CGCCATCGCGGGCATCGCCTTCGCCGCGGGACGCGAAGGCTGCGCTCGCTGCGGTGGGGCGTCGCCCGCCAGGTCGTATCCCCCGTCATCCGCGGCCCCCGGCGCCTGGTCGGCGGCGTCGGCGAGCATGTCCCAATCGACATCTCCACCCCCACCGGCCGCGGGTTCCGGATGAGGGATCGTCAGCGGCTGGCCGCACTTGGGGCATGGTCCGCGCAAGCCCGCCTTGCTGGCGGGGGCCTTGAACTTCGCCCCGCACGCGGCGCAATGCACGCGTACCTTCTCACCGTCAGCCATGTTGTCCTCCCATCTCGGCGAAAGAATCCCCTGCCGGCAGAATGCGGCAGCCGAACCATGCGGGGGAGAGCTTACTGAATGCCTTGCCCCCATGCCAGCAAAAACCCGCCCCTGGGGGGGCGGGTTCGCTCGCTGTCTCTCGCGATGCAAAGCGACCGGCCTACCGCGCCTTGGCGGCGATGCGCGCGGGCTCGGGCACCTTCACATCCCAAGCCAGCCCCAGCTTCTCCAGGCCGCGGATGATCCAGTAGCTCATGTCGATTTCCCACCAGCGCAGGCCGTGGCGGGCGCTGGTCGGGAAGGCGTGATGATTGTTGTGCCAGCCTTCGCCGAAGCCGACGATGCCCATGATCCAGTTGTTGCGGCTCTCGTCGTGGCTCTTGAAGGGCTTGGTGCCCCAGAGATGGCACACGCTGTTGATGCTCCAGGTCGTGTGGTGCACGAAGAACACCCGCACCAGCCCGCCCCACAGGAAGCCCAGGACCACGCCCGTCCACGACCAGGTCAAAAGCCCGCCAAGCGCCGCCGGAATGAACAGGCCAAGCAGGGCCCATACCCACCAGTACTTGCCCATAAAGCTCACCAGCCTATCGGCGCGCAGGTCCGGGCTGTAGCGATCCAGCTCCTTGGGATCGCCCTGCAGGATCCAGGTCATGTGCGAATGGAGCATCCCTTTCAGCATGCCCTTGAGGCCCGCCCCGTGGCCGTGCGGGGAATGCGGGTCGGCCTCATCGTCGCTGTGCTTGTGATGGCAGCGATGCACCGCGGCCCACTTCACCACCGAGCCCTCCACCGCCATCGAGCCGAAAAAGGCCAGCGCCGCCTTCACCGCGGGCACCGTCTTGAAAGCCTTGTGGGTGAAGAGCCGGTGATAGCCCACGGTCACGCCGATGCTGGTCAGGACGTACATGACCGCAAAGACGACCGCATGCTGCCAGTCAAACCCCCATGGCCAGGTCAGGATGACGGCGGCCACGAGCCCGGCGAAGGGGAGGATGATTCCCAGCAGGTAGATGAACTGGCCGAACCGCGAAACGGGCTCGAAATGCTCGTTTCCGTGGTCGTGATCCAGCTCCGGGTCATCGGCGTCGTGTATGTCGTCGATGAACTCGGCCGTCGGGTCGCGATGAGCGGCCGCGGGCGCGGTGGCGGTGTCGATGAGGTAGGACGAGAGATCAGCGGACTCGGCGGGCATGGTGCTCCGATCTAGACCGACCTGGTCCGCTTCAGAGAATCGGAAGAGGTCGGAGCAATGGGACGGGCAGCCAGGATGGCGGCCCTTCGATACGTACGAATGCTAGGTACTGCCGGTCGGTTCGAAAACCAACAAAAAGCGCCTTTCGACCCAAATAGGGCATGGCGGCGCTGCCAGAGGTTATTGGTCGGCCATCTTACGCCTGCGGGTCCGTCTCTCGGCGAACGCGACGCCTGCGTAAAGCTCAGACAGGGGCAATGACAGCTTCATGCATCTGACCTGGGCTTCCGAATCCATTTCCTGCCAGGCGATGAGATTCCAGGACCCATCCGGCTGCCGCAGGTATCCATCGACGGCGGGGCGGTCCTGCGCCAGCAGCACATACTCCTCCAGCGACTCGATCAGGCGATACTTCTCAAACTTCTCGCCGCGGTCGTAGCTTTCGGTGGACTCGCTGAGGACCTCTAAGATGACGCGGGGGTTGATGATCGTCGTTCGCTTCGGGTCGCTGAAATGAAACTGCGGCGGCTGGCAGAGGATCGAGGCATCCGGATACACAAACTGACGTGACTTAGACACGGCAACCCGCATGTTGCTGTCAAGCACTCGACACGGGCCGTTGCGTAGTGCCGCGTGCAGTGTCGCCACTAGATTGGTGGTCACCGCGGCATGCTCAAAGGTCCCCCCGCTCATAGCCAGGACTTCACCGTCGTGGTACTCGTGCCGGACCTGGCTTGTCTCCTCGAAGCGGAGATACTCCTCGACGGTCAACCTCCGATCGAGCTTCTGGGCGGGCAAGGCCATCGGGGCATCATAGCGGCACGCCACGTTCTTCTCCGCCACGGCCGCCTGGCAGAATCCCGCTCAGTACGCCTTCCTCTGCCGCGCCGTGGGGATGTGCAGCAGCTTCCGGTACTTCGCCACCGTCCGCCGCGCCAGCTCAATGCCTTCGCCGGCAAGCATCTCCACGATCTGGTCGTCGTTCAGCGGGTTCTGCTTGTCCTCGTGCTCCACGATCCGCTTGAGCTTCTCCTTCACCGCGTCCCAGCTCATCTCCTCCCCGTCGTCGCTGCGCGTCCCGCCGGAGAAGAACCGCCGCAGCGGGAAGATGCCCCGCGGCGTGTCGATCCACTTCTCGCTGACGGCCCGGCTCACCGTCGCCACGTGAATCCCCAGCTCGTCAGCCACTTGGATCATCGGCAGCGGCTTGAGCGACTCGGGGCCTTTCTCGAAGAACTCCCGCTGGTGATCCACCACCGCCCGGATCACCCGCTCGATCGTCGTCCGCCGCTGCTCGATCGACTCGATCAGCCAGCGGGCGTTGCGCACGTTCTGCGAGAGGAACTCGCGCGTGCTCTTATCGCCCTGGCGCTGGCGCAGCATCTTGCGGTAGAGCTGGCGGATGTACAGGTCCGGCGCCTGGTCCCGCGTCATCTCGATGTCGTACTCGCCGGTGTCCTCGTTGTAGCGGATGGTCGCGTCCGGCATGATCGGCGGAGCCTCGTCCGCCGCGATCAGCTTCCCGGGATGGGGGTGGAGGCGCCCGATGCGCCGGACCGCCTCCTTCAGGTCCTCGATGCTCCGGCCTGTCTTGCGGGCGATCTGCGGGTAGCGGTTTTGCTCCAGGTCCTTCAGGTGGCTCCTGACCAGCGTCCGCTCCAGCAAAAAGTCATGGCCCTCCGCCAGCTCCGGGTCAAGCTCCAGCGAGTCAAGCTGCAGCATCAGGCAGTCCTGCAGCGAGACCGCCCCAACTCCCGCAGGATCCAGCAGCCGGACCAGCCGGAACGCCTCGTGAAACGCCGCCACCGGCGGGACGTTCTTATGCCGCTTCTGCACTTCCGCCTGGATCTGCGCCGGCGAGGTCGTCAGGTAACCCCGGTCGTCCAGGTAACCGACCAGGATTTCCCCCGCCCGCCGCACCTGGTCAACCGATATAACCGCCTCCCCGTTGGCCGAGCCGTTGCCATTTGCGGAGGGTGTGGGAATCGGCTCGATATCGACCAGCGACCACTGGTTGAGCAGGTGCTCGGTAAGGTTGCCGACACGGGCGGCCGTGTTGGCCATCGCGTCCATCTTGGCGTCGCGCTCCCCCGTGTAGCTGCTGACGCTGGGACCGTGCGACATGCTCTTCAGGTCGTTGTATGTCGGGCTGAACTCCTCATTCTCCAGGTATTCGCTGATCCGCTCCAGCCGCGCGAAGTCGTCCGCCAGGCTCTCGTCCACGCGCAGCGTGTCGTTGTCCCCCGTATCGGGGTTCAGCACCTCGACCTCCCCCTCCTCCCCGCGGTCCTCGCGCATCTCTAGGACCGGATTGGTCTCCAGCTCCTGCTCAATGCGCTCCTCCAGCGCCGCCAGAGGCATCTGGAGAATCTCCATGCTCTGGATCATGCGGGGCGTCAGGAGCTGTCGTTGCTCCAGCCGCAGATTTTGCTGCAACTCCATGGCCATGAGGCCCTTACCCGTTCCTTTCCTCGCGTTTGGAGCCGATAACCTGCCCGGCGGGGTCCTGTCGCGTCGCCGCCGGCCAACCTCAAGGCCCAGCGGGGGCGGCTGCTGCCGCGGGGCACATTGTTTGCTACTCGTCGATAACTATATCATCCCCCCGCACCCCGCCCCAACGGGCAATATCCCGCCGCGGGCCCCCAAGACCCAAGACTCACGTTGCCTCGCACCCGTTTTGAACGCCGCCTTCCCCGCGGGTTATTCACCGCCGCGGCGCCGTGCTAGCCTTGGCGCACGGTTTCGGTTATCTCCTCCGCCCATCCGCGCCAGGCAAGAGGCCCGCGCCGCCCAGCTTCACGAAGATCAATGGCCCACGTCATCGCCCAGCCCTGCATCGGCACCAAGGACCACTCCTGCGTCGAAGTCTGCCCCGTGGACTGCATTCATCCCACCAAGGAGTCGGGCCAGTTCGAGTCCGCCGAGCAGCTTTTCATCGACCCTGACGTCTGCATCGACTGTGGCCTGTGCGTCGATGAATGCCCCGTCCAGGCCATCTTCCCCCAGGAAGACCTCCCCGCCGAGTGGGCCAGCTTCATAGAGAAGAACGCCGCCTACTTCAAGGGCCAGTAGGACTTCGCCGGCAGCGGCCCCGGCCGATGCCGCGGGCGCGCGCCGAAGGCAGGCGTCAGCATCTACGCGGTTCGTCGCGCCGCTCAAGCGCCGCCGTTCTCGCTCTCCTCGGTTTCGCTTACGCGCTGGGCCTCGCGCCCGGCCACAAGCAGCGTCTGCACGGTGCCGTCGTCGCCGCGCCCGAAGCGCAAGCTTGACCCGCGCAACGCTTCGGCGAAAGTGTCCTGGCCGGTCGGGATCAGCTCGCGCCCGTCGTCCCCGGAGAGCGATATCACCAGCCGATCGCCCTCGACCTCCACGCGTGCCTTCAGCGGCGTGCCGGCGACGACGTAGGTGCCGGCGTACTCGTGCAACTTCGAGGCATCCAGCGCTACGGGCACGATCTCGCGCGCCTCAAACCCCGGCCATCC
>JBGTBZ010000652.1:0-1824 GCA_041749155.1 Phycisphaerae bacterium | reverse complement strand
GGCGATTTCCGTGGCGGTCTTGGAGCCAATCCCATTTAGCCGGGCCAGTTGCCCCGCCGTGGCGCTGGTGGCGGCCTCCGCGGAGCCGACGGCATCGAGCAGGCGGCGCAATCGCACCGGCCCGAGCCCGGGCGTCATGGCGAGTATCAGCCAGCTTTTCAGCGACACGGGGGTTTTGTAGCCGATGGCCCCCAGTTGCGCAAAACGCGCCAAACTCTGTTAGCCGCGGCTCAACGAGCCGCCGGTTTGTGGGCTGGGTGCCATGGTTGCCCCGAAGTGGGTGCCACGGCTTGACCCGAAGGGCAAGCCGTGCAGGTCGTCGCACGGCTTCCCCTGCGGGTGAAGCCGTGGCACCCAAGGTTCAGTGGTGTCACGCGGCTTCCTCCTTGCAGAGGCGCTGGCCGCCGGCCGCCGCCTGGAGCTCGCGGACGATCACGCCGTTGAGCGTCTCCTCCAGCTCGCGCAGCGCTTCGGCCGGCTGCAGGCCGTCCAGCACGCGGTGGTCGTAGAACAGCCGCACCAGTACACTCCCGTCCGGCTCGATCACCCCGTAGGTCAGCGTCGTCGTCAGTGGCGAGAGCGTGTGCAGCGACGTCGAACCCAGCGCCGCCACACCGGTGATGCCGAATGTCCCCGCGTGCCGGGCCCGCCAGCTTCCCTTGACCGACAGCGCCAGCCACCACGCCAGCCGCCGGATGGGCCAGGGAAACCGCGACAGGTGGATCTGCCTGCGAAACTCGCGGAAGTCCGCCAGCGGGCCGGTGCGCGAGCGACGGATCTGCTCATCGATCTGGGCGATCGACAGGCGCTGTGGGTGCTTGATGTGCAGGATCAGCACCTCATCCTGCCCGTCCACCGGCCGCGACACCGCCAGGCTCGCCACGTTCGAGGCATGCTCATAAAGCCGTGCCTGCGGGAACGACAGATAGCAGCGGCGAAGCTCGTGACGCTGCTCGCTGACCTGGGCGTAGGCCTTCAGGAAGAGCGCAAACCAGCTCGGACGCGGCTCCACGCCCCTGCGGGCCGAGATCAGCGGCGATAGCTGCAATCGCCGCTCGATCGCCACCAGGGGGATCTTCCGGCTGAAATGCAGGAAATCGCCCATGAGTCGCCGCAGGGGCGAGAGTGGAATGTTTCGCCCGCGTGCCATCCTGTCGTCTCCAAGGGCCTCGGCCGGCATCATACGCAAATGTGCTGCACCGCCGCGCCCACCACCTCCGCGGGGACATCGTCGCGGATCACCACGCTTCCCAGCCGCTCCGGCAGGATGAAGCGGAGCCGCCCGGCCTCAATTTTCTTATCCGCCCGCATCGCCGAGAGGGCGGCGGCGGGATCTACGAGATCCGTCTTCACCGGCAGCCCCGCCGCCTCGATCAGGCGAACGACGCGGTCTTTCGTGGCCGCTTCGACCATCCCCAGGGCCTCCGCGGCGTGCATGGCGGAGCACATCCCCAGGGCCACGGCTTCGCCATGGGCCAGGCGGTAGTCGCTGGCCTTCTCGTAGGCGTGGCCGAAGGTGTGCCCGAAGTTCAGGTGGGCCCGGATGTTGCGCTCGAAGGGGTCCTGCTCGACGATGGCGGCCTTGATGGCGACGTTTTCGGCGATGACTTCCGCCAGGACGGCGGGGTCGCCCTGCAGCACGGCCGGCAGGCGCCTCTCCAGCCGCTCGAAGCCGGCGGCGTCGCGGATGATGTAGTGCTTGATGACCTCCGCCAGGCCGCTCTTCAGCTCGCGCGGGGGGAGGGTGGCGAGCACCTCCGGGTCGATCAGCACGGCGGCGGGCTGGTGGAAGGCCCCGATGAGATTCTTTCCGGCGGCGTGGTT
>JBGTBZ010000651.1:0-7570 GCA_041749155.1 Phycisphaerae bacterium | reverse complement strand
GCGGCGGCGCGGACGCTGCGTCGGGAGGACCTGCGTCCGGACGCGGATGACGTTCCGGAGCACGCCCGGCAGTTCCTGGCGCGCTGGAACGACGGGCGTTTCATCCACGGCATTGCGGACGACGAGGCGTTTCTGGAGCGTCGCCTGGCGGAGCTGCGCCGGGACCTGGCGTCCTTGGCGGGGGCAGAGCGGATCGTGGCGGCGGTGCATGTATCGCCCGCGGAGCGGCTGCTGCCGGTGGTTCCGCTGTCCGGGCCTGTTCCGCGGGAGCGTTATGCGCTGGCGTTCACGCGTGCGTACCTGGGGGCGGGACGGATCGGTGAAATGCTGGAGGGAATCGAGGGGATCTCGCACATCCTGTGCGGCCACACGCACGTTTACCGGCGCGAGCAGGTTGGGGGGCAGGTTTGGGTGAACGTGGGGAGCTCGTACACGCACAAGCAGTTTGAGATCCTGGAGTGTTGACCCGGAGCGAGGGGAAAGATTGTGGCGTTTCTGAAGCGCCTAGCGGGTTTTTTGAAGTGCGGTGCGCGAAAGTGAGCGTTTTCGCGCACCGCGGTGGAGACGGCAGGGGGTGCCACGGCCTTTTCTCGCCGGGGAAGCCGTGCCATGGTTGTGCCAGGCAGGACTTTGAACGCGTGCGACGCTTTGCAACGGAATGCGGCGCTTTGGGGGAGGGGACGGAGCACAGCTTCCCCGGAGGGTGAAGCTGGCGCCGGCGTCCTCGAGGGGTGCGCTCTGCAACGGAATGCAGCGCTTTTCCGGGGGGGGGGTTAGCGCCAGCCGTGATATCGCATGGGGGGGTCGTCGCCGCCGCGATGCGGGGCAAGTCGGAGGATACGACCTTCGGCCCAGTTCAGCCATTCGGGCCGGCGGATCAGGAACGCGCCAAGGGCGGCGCCACCCAGGTGTGCGGCCTCCCCCCCGGCGTTGTGGCCGCTCGTGAAGACCGTGTAGGCCGCAATGACCAGCAGCACGATCGCCAGCGTCCGAAGCTGCATCGGGATCGGCGGAAACAGGAGCATCACTGTCGCGCGCGGCGCGATCTGCGCCGCGGCGAGCAGGATGCCGAAAACGCCGGCGGAGGCGCCGACCATCGGCGAGGCCAGCGACATGCCGAGAATGCCTGTGATCCCGAAGAAGAGATAGACGATCGGCCCCGCGATGCCGCAGAGCAGGTAAAAGGCCAGGAAGCGCCGGCGGCCCAGGCGCTGCTCGATCAGCGGGCCGAAGAAGTAGAGCCCCAGCATGTTGCCGATGATGTGGCCGAGATTGGCATGGATGAACTGAAAGCTGATCCAGCGCCAGAGCTGAAGGTTGATGTCAACGACGCCGGCGAAGCTACCGACGGCCTTCGTGAAGCTGAAGTAGCAGGCGGACTGGATCGGGCCCATGGCGGTCCAGCCCTGCATACGTCCAGTCGCCGCAAGCGCTTCGTAGCGCTCGAACGAAACGATGGCATCAACAACGCCGCCTTCATTGAAGACCGCGCCCAGGACGTAGACGATGCCTGCGCGGTACAACAGCGCGTCGATTACGAAGACGGCGACGTTGATCACGATGAGCCAGGTCGTCACGCTCCAGAGTCGCATCGATCCGACTGCGCTGCCGGCCGCGGGCCCGCTGATGCCGGCTCCGTAAGGATTGCGCGGGTCGTCGCGGTAGTATTGGCGGTCCTGGATGCCCATCGGGCGATGTTAGCGCGAGCCGCGGCGCGCGAGGCCGAGAAATCGACATCCGCGTCACACCTGGTTCACGATCTCCACATCGTCAGCAACGGTGTCGTTACCCAGCGGCGGGGCGTCGATGAAGCCGACGTCAAATCCGGATCCGCCGCGCAGGGTGTCGCGGCCGAGGTCCACGTCCAGGGCCTCCAGCTCGTCGTTGCCGGCGCCGCCGGAGAGCAGGTCGTTTCCGGTACCGCCGATGAGTGTGTCGTCGCCGGCGCCGCCGAGCAGCACGTCGTTGCCCTCGTGGGCGCGCACGAAATCGTTGCCGGAGCCGGCGAACACGGTGTCGTTGCCGAAGCTGGCGTTGATCACGTCATCGCCGGGGCCGGAATGAATGATCACGGGCAGGAGACTGGTCTCGACGGTGATGACGTCGGCGCCTCTGAACGAGGCAACCAGCACGCGGCGAATCGACCCCAGGTCGAAGCGGTGCTGCCTCCCGTTGACGCTGACGTCGACGAACTCGCCGGTGGGGTCGGCGAAGGGTTGGATCGTAATCTCATCGGCTCGATGAGTTCCGGTGACCAGCAGCGTACCGCCGTGCACTCCGGCGTGCAGGAGCCGACGCGATTCGAGGGTTTCACAAGTAGCTTGCATGGCAAAACCTCCTTCTGAAGGACATGCCACGTCAGATCATCATTCACCGGACGCCTGGCGTCAATAGGCGTTTCGACCTATGTCCGCAGGCCGCCGCCGCTAGCGGCAAGGTGATTGACATCAAGGGTTTAGGAACGCGGGCACGATTACGGAGCGATCGGAGCAGTTGTCGATGAGGTCTGCGGGGGATTAATGCCCTTCTGAAGCTGGTCAATCATCACCCGCGCCTCGGTTTGCGGCACGAAACGCACGCTCCCATCCGAAAACAAGAAGTTCGCTCCCTTGCGATCGTGGTTCTCCACGACCTCGTACATCAGCACCGTCCCCGCGGGCGCATCAGAGTCGAGGCCATCGGCGATGTAATAGTAGCTCAGGGTGTCCCCCAGCAACAGCGGCTGGCCCGTGCGAGCGGATCGCTCCCTGCTGCTGCTCGGGCAGACCATGTGGTCATGCGTCAGTTCCGGCGCCGCCGTCATCAGGGCCTCCAAGTCGCTGGGATACAGGCCGTCGGCCAGGGCTTTCTGCCGAAGGGCCATGCCAATGAGCTTCATATTGGATGCGCAGTTGGCCCGGTTCGACGACTCCTGGCCATGCTGGAGAAGCGGCAGCGTGATCGACAAGCTCAGCAGCGACAGGACCAGCCCGACGGAGCCCGTGGCAATGCCGGCGATCGCCAGTCCGCGGCCGTTGAGCTTCATCGGGCCGGTGCGTGGCATGGCCATGATCCCCATGGCCAACGCCAGGGCCCCGGGCACCAGGGGAATGAAGCACATCGTGACGAGAGAGACGATCCCGAGTACCAGCGATGCCACCGCCAGCTTGCTCGTGGGCAGCACCGGCTCGGTGTGCCTGCCACCGAGAACGGAATAACGCGTCTGGTGAGGTGGCCAGCTCATAGTCGTTTACCAGAATACCGCCGCGGTCGTGAGACGCCACCGGCCAGACGGTGTGCAGGGGAGCGGGCCTGCGTGTAGAGTCTTGAGATGCCAGGAGGCACTGACAGCAAGGGAGCGGCCCGCAGGGTTCCTGGGGATGTGCTAGTGGTGGGGTGGCGCGAGCACGTCGATTTTCCGGATTGGCACTTGCGGGGGATCGTCGCCAAGCTCGACACGGGCGCCCGTACCGGCGCGATGGACGTGACGGAGGTGCAGGAGCTGCCCGGCGACCGCGTCCGGTTCTCCATCCGGCTCAAACGCAGGAGCGGCGAGGTCTCGGCACAGGTCGAGGCCCCCATCAGCCGCCGCGCCCGGGTGCGCAGCGCGTTTGGCCATGCCCACGACCGCCTGTTCGTCGAGACGCGCATCCGGATCGGGGGCGTTGTGCGAACCGTCGAGCTGGGGCTGGTTTCCCGGCGGAAAATGCTCTGCCGCGTCCTGCTGGGCCGAAAGGCGCTGGATGGGCACTTCCTCGTGGATAGCGGGCGGCGGTATGTTCTGGGTCGCAGCCTCAGAAAGCCCCGACCGACGCCGGGGGACCTCGACCAGGAAAGCAAGTGAAGATCGCGATCCTTTCGCGCAGCCCCCGCGCCTACAGCACCCGCCGCCTCAAGGAGGCGGCATCGAGCCGCGGCCATGAGTGCAAGATACTCAATACCCTGGGCTTCGGCATCTACCTGGAGCACCACCGCCCCTGGCTGACCTTCCGCGGCAGGAAGCTCTCCAGCTACGACGCCGTTATCCCGCGGATCGGCGCCAGCATCACCTTCTACGGCACTGCGGTGGTGCGGCAGTTCGAGCAGATGGGGGTTTTCTGCCTCAACAGCTCGCACGCGATCAGCGTCAGCCGCGACAAGCTGCGCAGCCTGCAGATCCTGTCACGCCACGACGTGGGGATGCCCAAAACCGCATTCGTGCGCGAGAACGAGGATGTGCTGCGCGCCATCGAGGAGATCGGCGGCGCCCCGGTGATCATCAAGCTGCTGGAAGGCACTCAAGGCGTGGGCGTGATCCTCGCCGAGAGCAGCAAGGTGGCCGAGGCCATCGTGGAGGCCTTCGCGGGGCTGGAGCAGAACGTGCTTATCCAGAAGTTCGTCGCCGAGAGCAAGGGCAAGGACGTGCGGGCGTTCGTCGTCGGCGACAGGGTCGTGGCCGCCATGCGCCGCAGCGCCATCGGCACGGAGTTCCGCAGCAATGTTCATCGCGGAGGGACGACGCAGGCGATCGAGCTCCCGGACGACTACGAGCGGACGGCGGTGCAGGCGGCGCAGATCCTTGGCCTGCGTGTGGCGGGCGTGGACATGCTGGAGGCGGCGGGGGGGCCGCAGGTAATGGAAGTCAACAACTCGCCCGGCCTGGAGGGGATCGAGACCGCCACGGGCGTTGATGTGGCCGGCGCCATTATCGACTACATGCAGCACGAGGTGATGTTCCCGGAAGTGGACATCCGCCAGCGGCTGACGCTCAAGAGCGGGTACGGCATTGCCGAAGTACCGGTAGGCGCCCGTAGCGAACTGGCGGGCAAGACGCTGGCCCAGACGGGCCTGCGCGACCGGGATGTGCTGGTGCTTTCGATCATCCGCCAAGGCTTGACGATCCCCAACCCCAAGGGCAGCCGGGAGATTCTCGAAGGCGATACGCTGGTCTGCTTCGGCAAGCTGATGACGCTCCAGACCCTGGTTCCGCCCAAGCGGGCAAAGAAGGCCAAGCCGCGCGCCGCCGCGCGCGAGTGAAACACGAATGCCAGAACCCCTTCACATCGCAGGCCATGAGGTTGCGCCGGGGGAGGCGCGGGACCTGCGCCTGCCGGTCAGCCAGACCTATGCAGGCGATGACCTGGGAATCCCCATACGCGTCCTACGGGCCCCCATCGACGGGCCGGTCCTCGCCGTTACCGCCGCCGTTCACGGGGATGAGATCAACGGGACCGGGATCGTGCACGAGCTGATGTACGCCCGCCGGCCGGAGCTTCTGCGGGGGACGCTGGTGCTGGTGCCGGTGGTGGATCTCTTCGGTTTCGAGACGCAGACGCGCTACATGCCCGACCGGCGCGACCTGAACCGGTGCTTTCCGGGTAGCAAGAGCGGATCGCTGTCGCGACGGGTAGCGCGGGCGTTTTTTGACGAAGTCATCCGCAAGTGCACGCACGTGCTTGACTTGCATTCCGCCGGCAGCGGCCGCACCAATTTTCCAAACATCAGGGCAAACCTCGACAACGCCGCTTGCGCAACGCTTGCCCAGGCCTTCGGTTGCGAGATGATCGTTCACGGCCGCGGCCCCGAAGGCGCGCTCCGCCGGGCCGCGGTCGAGGCGGGCATCGCTTCCATCATCCTGGAGGCGGGAGAGCCGCGGAAGATGGAGCCCACCGTGATGGAAATCGGCGTACGCGGGGTCCTGAACGTCCTGCGCGATCTGAAAATGGTGGAAGGCCAGCCGCTGCGCCCGCCATATCAGGCGATTGTGAAGAAGACGACGTGGCTGCGGGCGCAGTGCGGGGGGCTGCTGCGGTTTCACGTGGCGCCGGGGGCGATCGTCGACGCCGGGCAGGCGATCAGCACAAACTACAGCGTCTTTGGCGAGCAGCAGAACGTGCTGTATGCGCCCAAGGACGGCATCGTGCTGGGAATGACGACCATGCCCGCCGTCAAGCCGGGAGAGCCGATCTGCCATTTGGCCATGCCCGACCGGCCCGTCGGCGAAATCCGTGAGGCTCTGGCGGACACCAGCCTGCGGAGCCTCGACCACCGCATCCGCCGCGAGCTGGCGACCAACGTCACGATCACGGAGCACAACAACCGATCCGGGCCTCAGCGCCGCCGCAGGAGCAGCAGCCCCGCCGGCACGAGCATGGCGCCGGCGGCGGGCTCGGGAATCGCGAGGCCGAACCCCTCCTGAAAGTAGGGGATGGCGCCCCCGGCGGTGTATCGCAGGTCGTAGTGATCGATCGACATGCGGCGGGCCTCTTCCAGGAACGCTTCCATCGTGCCCGGTCCGCCGATAAGGGCGTCGTAGGTGGAAATCGTCCGCTCCGGGTCGGGGTAGGGGCCGGGCCACGTCGTGCTGCCCCACTCGTAGACGGCATTGTCGACGGATTCGACGCCGGCAAGGCCGACCAGGGCGTTGGTTCCGTCGGGCGCATGGGCGATGATGTTCCGCAGGGCCTCGGAGCCGTCGATGTTCATCATGTCGATTCCCCAGCCCCGCGGATTGCCGTCGGGCAGGAGGGGCCGTGTCGAGCCGTGGATGACGACGTTGTCCACGGCGGTGCCGCCTTCGCCAGCGATGAAAAAGGCCATGGAGTTGTCAAGGAAGAGGTTTTCCTCGACCACGCCCCCCGGCCGCGCTTGCAAGCCGTGCGCCGCACCCCGGGCGATGATGTTGCCGCGGACGATCAGTTCGTCGCTGTCGCTCTGGATGTACAGGTTGTGGTTGTACATCGTGGGATTGGCGTTGGCGATGTCCGGGTTGTGCCCGTTGTGATCCAGCACGTTTTCCTCGATGAGAATGCCGCGTACGTTGGAGGTGTAAACGCCCTGGGAGTGCGATCCGCCGCTGACGCCCGTGTGCTGAGCGAAGGCGTCGCGAATGACAGAGCGGCGGATGACGAGGTTCTCGAAGGGGCGGGCGGCATCCACGGACTGGACGACGATGTTGGTGGCGTACTTCGACAGTTCGACATCTTCGATGAGCAGGTTCTGGCCCGGCCGGTCGAGGCGGATGCCGTGCGGCCCATTCAGGCCGGTGTTCGTGTGCGCTTCGAACGAGAGGCCGACCAGGGCGAGGTTGGAATAGTCGAGATTGCCCCGCCACATGGTGATGCCGTTGGTCGAACCGGTGCGCAGCAGAGGGCGCCGGCCTTCGCCATAGCCGGAGATCAGCATTGGTTCATCGGCGGACCGGCCGCGCTTGGTCCAGTCACCCAGGCTCTGGTTAATCCAGGTGTCGCCGCGCTTCAGCAGGAGCCAGTCGGGCCGGCCGTCGCGCAGCAGGCTCTGGCCCATCGCCAGCGTCTTGACGGGCTGTTCGGGCGAGAGTCCGCTGTTGGCATCATCGCCGAGAGAATCGCTGACATAGATCCTCTGGGTGTCGCCGCTGGGCGTGAAGACGGACCAGCCCTCGGCGTTGCGCGTGACGTCGGCTTGGACGCCATTGGGCATGACAAACAGCATAATGCTGCCCAAAACCAAGACATTCGCACCGCTACGCGCGATGGCGGAAGCAGATAGCACGAGCCCTCCTGGCCGCTTTGGACCTTGCAAGTCGTTTTATCGCTGATGTTCGCGGCAACGCCGGCTGCGCCGCCGCCGC
>JBGTBZ010000650.1:0-2645 GCA_041749155.1 Phycisphaerae bacterium | reverse complement strand
CCCGGTGATCGAAAACGCGTCCGCCGGCAGGGCCATCGGGCCGCTGCCTGTGTTCGTGAGCGTTATCCGCTGCGCGATCCCCGCCTGGGCGTTTCCGAAAACGTCGCTCATGTGCAGCGCCGGGCCGCCGCCGTAGTCGATCATCCGCGGCGAGCCCACCGTCACCGTCGCCGCGGGAATGGGCGTCAGGAGACTGATCCGTAGGCCGTTGGGATTGCCCCCATCCGTGCGGAAACCCGCCTCCACCACGTAAATATTGCCCGTCGCGGGGTCCTGGATGATGTCCAGCGGGTCCGTCAGGCCCGTCATCCCGAAGCTGCCGCCGTACGCCTTGATCACGCTGCCGTCCGGCGCCACGTCCAGGATCAGAATGTCATCCCCGCCGCTATAGCGCACCACCAGCAGCTTGCCATCCAGCGCACCGCCGAAGTGCGTGCCGCCGGAGTTGTATTCGATCACTCCGTTCGGGCTCACGTTGCGCCCGAAGTCATACGCGAACCCCCTGTAATGCGACGGCGGGGCGGTCCCGACCGGGTACTGGCTCACCTCTGCCGGGTCCGGCCCGGCGGTCGGGTTACCACCGCTCAGCACGTATTCCCCGCGCAAGGCGTTGGGATGCCCGTAGTAGCCGCCCTCCACGACGCGGAACAGGAAGTCGTTCTGCGTCTGGTTGACGCCGTTGATCGCGGGTGGGTTGTTCGAGGGCCCCGCCGGCGTGTTCCCGCCCGCCGCCGAGCCGTTGGCGGGGACGAACAGGTGCCCGTCGCTCGTCCAGACCAGGTCCCAGCCGTTGCGGATGCCCGTTGCGTAAATCTTGACGAGTGCGCCACTTGCGAACGGGTTGTAGGTTCCGCCATCCTCGGTCTTTACATCAACAGGCGTCGAGCCGATGCTCCGGACATCCGCCGCCAGCACCGCGCCGCTCAGCAGCCGCTCCGGGCGGTTGCCCCACGTGCTGTCGGGAGCGCCCATGGCAGAGTTGCTGGCCATCACGAAATAGAGCCGCCCATCCGGCCCGAAAACCGGCTGGTTGTTCAGATGGTCATACACGCTCCGGGGCAGGCCGACGATCACGTCCTGGCGAGTCTGCAGGTTTGCACCCGAAAACCGCGTGATCACCCCCGTCCAGTCAGCGGCGGTGCGGTCGGTGTCGTTGCCGGGATCGACGTACTGGCCGTGGCTGACATAGGCGGTGAGCGTCCCCTGGCTGGTATCGAAGGCCAGGCCCGTGATCAGCCGCTTGGTGCCCGTAGTCGTCTCGTAGCTGAACAGCAGTGTCCGATTTGTCAGCGAGCCGTCGGCGGCGATGTCGAGGCGGTGGATCTCGCCCTTGTCGGTGACGCCGTAGAACTTGCCGTCGGGGCCGATCGTGGCGCCGGTCCAGCCAATGCCCACGGTGGAGGCCTGGATCGTGCGGTTGAACGCAATCCGCGGGTCGCTCTCCGCGACGCTTGTGCCGGTCGTGAAGCTACCGTTGAACTGCTGGAAGCTGGCCCCGCTGACATCCTTGACGCCGCTGGTGATGTGGAACGTGTAGCTCGTGTTGGCGGCGAGTATGCCCGAGGGCGTCAGCGTGATGGCGTCGCCCCCGCCAGTGGTGTTGACGGTTGCCGCGACGACCTGGCCGTTTGAGTTGTTGACAAGGTAAACGCTGGCCCCACTGACGGTTGCAGGGTTGATGGCGCCGTTGGGCAGGTTCAGGTCCACGGCGACGAAGGTGTCGCGCAGGACGTTCGTGGCGCCGGGCGCCGGCCGCATCGCCCGGACGCTGGGCCCGGTGGCGGGGGCCTGGCGTTCCACCGTGAAGAAGTCGTAGTTGATCGTGACGTTCTCGGCGTCGCTCTTGTCGAACTGGATGATTCCCGCCAGCGCCGCCGTGTTGAAGAAGGCCGCCCGCTTGTCCGTCGGCACCGTGATCGAATGCGGCACCTGCGACCAGTTTGCCGCGCCGTCGATCTTGTACCAGGCGGTCACGACGCCCGTCGTCGGGTTGGCCACCAGCCGCAGGTCCAGCGTCGTCACCTCGCTCCAGCTCGCGGCGAAGAACCGGCCGTTGGCCACCGTTGAATAGGTGCCGCCGGAGCCGTCGCTGTACTCGTCCACGAACTCCAGGCGCGATCCGCCGTCGCCGACGTGCCAGATCGCCACCAGCTTGATCCAGTTGTCCTGGTCGGGCCCGAAATAGATCCCGCCCTGCTCGTAGCCGGCGCTGATGGCGCCCAGGCCACCGACGAGCTTCGTCCGGATCTCCAAGGCCTGGCCCGTCCCGTCGAAATCAACCTGCAGGGCGTTGACCAGCGTGTTGTCGTTCCGCGCGTTGCCGCCGGAGGTGCTTGTGCCGTTGGTCGTCATCCGCAACACGCCGGCGGACGTGTCCAGGTCGATCAGGCTCGGCTGGTGCTGGTTGCCGTTCTTGTTGGGCTGAATGCTTGGGAAGCCGGTGCCTTGCCCGTCCTTGTCAAGGATGCCCCCGGCGCTGGCGTCGAAGTCCAGGTGGAACGGGAGCGAGGCCAGCAACTGCCGCCGCTCCAGCGGCTCAAGCTGCGAGGGGTGACGGGACGCACGCACGGGCTTGCCAGAACGCTTCGGCACTGTGTTTTCTCTCCCGGACGGGGCTTCAAGCAGGAAGGGCGCCGCGGCGGCCG